>JAJYXX010000099.1 GCA_021801545.1 Chloroflexota bacterium
CGCTACGAGGCCGAGGTCCTCGCCTACCACGAGTCGATCCCCGGTCACCATCTCCAGATCGCGATCGCCCAGGAGGTCGCCGGCCTGCCGGACTTCCGCAGGCACCTCGGGGTCACGGCGTTCTGGGAGGGTTGGGGCCTCTACACCGAGCGGCTGGCCGACGAAATGGGCCTCTACAGCGGCGACCTCGACCGAATCGGGATGGTTTCGATGGACGCCTGGCGGGCCTGCCGGCTCGTCGTCGACACGGGGATGCACGCGCTCGGCTGGTCGCGGCGCCAGGCGATCGACTTCATGCTCGCCAACTCAGCGCTGGCCGAGAACAACATCGTCAACGAGGTCGACCGCTACATCGTCTGGCCCGGTCAGGCGCTCGCCTACAAGACCGGCCAGCTCGAGCTGCGGCGACTGCGCGGCGAGGCCGAGGCGGCACTCGGCCGGCGATTCGACATCCGCGCCTTCCACGACGCGGTCCTGCGCCACGGGGCGATCCCGCTGCCGGTGCTGGGCGAGGTCGTGACAGGCCACGTTCGCGAGGCGTCCGGGCACTGATCCGCGATCCGGAGCGGAACCCCGGCGCACGCCGCCGACTCGGTACACTGGTCGATCGTTCCGCCTGTCGATCCGACCCGCCGCCGCCGAGGACCACGCCCATGCCCGACCAGTCGCCCGCCCACCCCTACGACCGCCCGACCGACCCGGCGAAGCGCCACTCCGCGACGCTCACCGACGGCCCCGATCGCGCCCCGGCCCGGGCGATGCTCAAGGCGATCGGGTTCACCGACGACGACCTGGCCCGGCCGCTCATCGGCGTCGCCACGACCTGGATCGAGACGATGCCCTGCAACTACAACCAGCGCCGGCTGGCCGAGTTCGTCAAGGAGGGGATCCGGGCGGCCGGGGGCACGCCGATGGAGTTCAACACGATCTCGATCTCGGACGGTGTCACGATGGGCACCGAGGGGATGAAGACCTCGCTGATCAGCCGCGAGGTCGTCGCCGACTCGATCGAGCTGACCGCGCGCGGCCACCTGTTCGACGGCCTCGTCTGCCTCGTCGGCTGTGACAAGACGATCCCCGGCGCCGCGATGGCCCTCGCCCGCCTCGACATCCCGGGCCTCGTCCTCTACAACGGCACGATCTACCCGGGTGTCTACAAGGGCCAGAACGCCGACATCGTCACCGTCTTCGAGGCGGTCGGAGCGTACCGCGCCGGCACGATCACTCTCGACGAGCTGTACGCGATCGAGAGCGCGGCCTGCCCGGGCCCGGGCGCCTGCGGCGGGCAGTACACGGCGAACACGATGAGCACCGTCCTGGAGTTCATCGGCCTCTCGCCGGCCGGCCTGAACGGCATTCCGGCCGAGGACCCGCAGAAGAACGAGGCGGCCCGCCGTTCCGGCGAGCTCGTCATGCAGCTCGTCCGCGACGATATCCGGCCGGGGAGCGTCGTCACCCGCGCCGCGCTCGAGAACGGGATCGCCGCCGTCTCGGCGACCGGCGGCTCGACGAACGGCGTCCTCCACCTCCTCGCGATCGCCCACGAGTTCGGCCTCCCGCTCTCGATCGACGAGTTCGCCACGATCGCCGAGCGGACCCCGATCGTGGCCGACATGAAGCCGGGTGGCCGGTTCTCCGCCGCCGAGATGTACGACGCCGGGGGCGTCGCGCTCGTCATGCGCGAGCTGCTCAAGCGCGACCTCGTCCATGCCGGGGAGCGCAACGTGGATGGCCGGACGATGGCCGAGATCGCCGCGGCGGTCGTCGAGACCCCGGGCCAGGAGGTCGTCCGTCCGATCGAGCGGCCGCTCAAGCCGACCGGCGGCCTGACGATCCTGCGCGGCTCGCTCGCCCCGGAGGGCTGCGTCGTCAAGCTCGCCGGCCACGAGCGCCGCCAGCACCGCGGACCGGCCCGGGTCTTCGAATCCGAGGAGGCATGCTTCGAGGCGGTGAAGGCGCGCCGGATCGAGCCCGGCGACGTGATCGTCATCCGCTACGAGGGCCCGGCCGGCGGCCCCGGGATGCGCGAGATGCTCGGCGTCACGGCCGCCCTCGTCGGCGAGGGGCTCGGGGAGTCCGTCGCCCTCCTGACCGACGGCCGGTTCAGCGGCGGCACGCACGGGCTGATGATCGGCCACGTCGCCCCCGAAGCGGCCCTCGGCGGCCCGATCGCCGTCGTCCGGGACGGCGATCCGATCGTCATCGACGTCGACCGCCACACGCTCGACATCGATGTTCCGACCGACGAGATCGCCCGGCGTCTGGCAGCCTGGAGCCCGCCCCCGCCGCGCTACACCAGTGGCGTCATGGCCAAGTACGCGGCACTCGTCAGCTCCGCCTCCCAGGGCGCGGTGACGACGGGATCCCGGATGGCCGAGCAGCTCGGCCGTCGATGAGCTCGTCGGCGGTCGCCCGCGTCTCGATCGGCTTCAAGACATCGCCCCAGGACGTCGACTGGCCGACACTTGACGCGACGTGGGCGCTGGCCGGTGAGCTCGAGGTGTTCGACTCGGGCTGGATGAACGACCACCTCGTCCACCCCGCCCGCGACCGGGGCGGCCCCTCGTTCGAGCCGATGACGGTCATGGCTGCGCTCGCTCACCACGTCCCGGGGAAATGGCTCGGCCACCTCGTCCTGTCGAACACGTTCCGCCATCCGGCGGTCCTCGCCAAGCAGGCCACGGCGATGGATCACCTGACGGGCGGCCGATTCATCGTCGGGCTGGGCGCCGGCTGGCACGAGGGCGAGCACGAGCCGTTCGGGATCAAGCTGCCGCCGATCGGCGAACGGATCGACCGGCTCGTCTCGGCCGTGCGCGTCCTCAAGGCGCTCTTCTCGCCCGCCGCGGCGTCGCTGCCCGGGGTGACCCTGAAGGACCCGTTCTACCCGCTGCGAGGTGCGACGAACGAGCCGCCGCCGATTACGGTGGGCGGGCCGCCAATCTGGCTGGGTGGACAGAAGCGCCGAGGGCTCGAGCTCGCGGCCCGGCTCGGTGACGGCTGGGCACTGCCGGCCGATCCCCACGAGGGCCCGCCCCAGTTCGTGACACGGCGCGACGCGATCCTGGGCGAGATGGAGCGGATCGGGCGGGATCCGGGGGGTTTCGCCTTCGTCGGCCAGGTCGCGACCGGCCGCTCGGCATCGGAGCGGCGTGAGGCCCTGCAGCGCGCCCTCGACTTCGCCCGGGCAGGCGCGACGCACATCGTCCTCGGCATGCCGGCGGCGACAGGTCCGGACGGGCTCCGCGCCATGGCGCTCGAGGTCGCCGAGCCGCTCCGCGAGATGTTCGCCTGACGACCCGCGGCGGCGGGTGAGCGTGGGTGAATGGGTCGAGGAGTTCCATGGCGCGACGACGGCCGTCGACCACGCCCCGCCGGAGATCAGACGCCGCCGCCAGGCCTCCGCGACTCCACTCGAACGCGGCTACCTCGCTCTGACCGCGGCTCTCTACCCGCAGGGCAACGTCGTCTGCGCCGAGATCCTCGAATTCGACGTCGCGAGCCGGGGCTCATCCTGCAGCCGGTCTCGATCTCGATCGAGGCGGCGATCTGAACCACCCGAGGACTACCCCATCCGCAACCGCGAGATGACCGGCTGGCGGGCGAGAGAAGTGGGCCCGAGCGAGTACGTGACGTCTGCGCAGCTGGTTGGCACCAGGGCTTGAGCATGCAAAGTTGCGACAGGATCGCCAAGCTCGGGCTCTCGAGGGGTGGCGTCGACCGCGTTCGTGGGGTCGAGATCTCCCCGGGTCGCGGATCCTCCGCTCGTACCGAGATCCTGATAGGCTATCTTGCCCTCGGCAGTCGCCAAGGGCAAGGTGAGGGGGTGCGTGCACAGTGACGACCTGCCGGACGAGGCGATCGTCGTCCGTGGCGGCCACAAGACGGCGACCCAGATCCTTATCCGAGCTCGGAAGGATCACCGGAGACTGGGATACTACGGAATCTCGGCCTTCGCAGGATGGACGTCGGAGACGAGTCTGGCTGAGGTGGTCGAGGCAAGCGGGCTGCTCTTCGACGTTGTCCAAACGTCCACGGTCGGAAGGCTGCGCGCGGCCGGGTTCGGCATTCAGCGCACCTTCATGTGGCCCCATTGCACCATAGACCTCGGGGAGGATCCGACGGATGATGATGCCGCGAGACTGGCGGCACTGTTCGGTCCGCCAGTTCCTAATCCTGGCCTAGGAGGTCAGTCGTGACCAGGATCGAAGTTGACTTCAACAGCCGCGATGGCGAGGGCATGGTCCCGGCGCTCGCCGAGGACGCAGATGGTCCGATGCGGGTCGGCGACGCCGTTGAGGCCTACGATGACGAGGGGTATCGCTGTTTGGCCGTCGTCGCCGCCCGAGCAGGGGACATCGTCGCACTTGACCCCGTTTGGCGCGCATTTGCCGCTCCAAGTGAGGCCCGAGTGATCCTGATTGGCACCCCGCCGGCAATGTGGGCAGATTGGAGGAACAGGCTAACCGTTGCCCTGTCCCCTGTGAGCATCATGCGGCCTGTGTCATCCACAACAGGGCGGGAGCCCGCTGTCGCGTGAAGGTCACGTTCCTGCTCGCCGATGCGGCTGCGGCTGCCGAAGGGAAGCTCTACGTCCTCGGTGGCGGCTGGTCTTTCATTGGTCCACAGGTAGGGCCCATGGCGCTTGCCATCCTCGTAGAGGTGCCATGGCACGAGGCCAACCAGGAGCACCAGATCGTCATCGAGCTTCAGGACTCCGACGGCAATGCGGCACTCATTGGACCAGAGGCACAGCCGATGCGAATCGAGGCTAAGCTCGAAGTGGGTCGCCCGCCTGGTCACCCAGCCGGATCGCCGTTCAACGTCCCAATGGCGTTCAATATCGGGCCGATGCCACTCCAGCCCGGCATGAGGTATGTCTGGGTGGTTTCGATTGATGGAGCGACCGATCCGAACTGGCAGGTGGGCTTTCATGTTCGCTCGCAGCTTGGCCACCCGGGCGCCCCCGCCGCGCCACGCTGAGCCGGTCGACCGCTAGCGAACCGCCCAACCGCCCGACCGAGAAGCGAGCGCCATCGGTTCTGGTCGGACGACGGCGGATCTTTCGGCATTCGCAGGACCTGCATCGGGTACCGACCCCGACTCGATACGACACCGCATCGGCCCGAAGGCCCCGGCGGGTATTCCGAGCAGGTCCCGCGCTGTTACGCTTCGCGCCACCCCGTCCAGTTGGGGAGCGCCTTGGATCCGATGCTCCTGATCCTCGCCCGGTCGTTCGCGGCGAGGGTCAAGGTCAACTTCGATACACCGGTTCGCGCCCAGCCCGAGGACCAGCTCAAGACGCCCGTCGTCGAGCTGATCGAGGGCAGCGGCACGCTCTTCGCCCGCACCGTCGAGGCACGCACGGAGGCGCAGGTCCAGGGCCTCGGCGCGCGCCCAGACATCGGTGTCGCGGTCGACCGGCTCCTGAGCGGCTTCGTCGAGCTCAAGGCGCCGGGCAAGGGCGCCCGCCCGGAGCGCTTCACCGGCGCGGACCGCGACCAGTGGCTGAAGTTCCAGCGCCTCCCGAACCTCATCTACACCGACGGCTCCGAGTGGAGCCTCTACCGCACCGGCGACCTGGTCCAGCGGTTCAGACTCGACGGACGAGTGGTCGAAGACGGTGCGAAGGCGGTCACGCCGGAGGACGCGGCGAAGCTCGAGTCGATGCTCCGCGACTTCATGTCGTGGAACCCGATCGTGCCGACCTCCCCGAAGGCGCTCGCCGAAGTTCTCGCGCCGCTTTGTCATCTGGTGCGCCAGGACGTCCTCGGCGCGCTGAGGCGCCCGGGATCGAGCCTCGAGCAGCTCGCCCAGGACTGGCGCACGTTCCTCTTCCCCGACGCGGACGAGGCGCAGTTCGCCGACGCGTACGCCCAGACGGTGACGTACGCGCTCCTGCTCGCCCGCTTCAGCGGCTCGACCGAGCTCGGGACCGACGCCGCCGCCCGAACGCTGTCGCGCGGGCACACGCTCCTCTCCCAGGCGCTCAAGATCCTGACCGACGAGCAGGCACGACGGGAGATCGAGGTCGGCGTCGCCCTCCTCGAGCGCGCGATCAGGGCTGTCGACATCGCGGCTCTCACCAGCCGCAACCCGGACCCCTGGCTCTACTTCTACGAGGACTTCCTGGCGGCCTACGACCCGAAACTGCGCAAGGATCGGGGCGTCTACTACACGCCGGTCGAGGTCGTTGGGGCGCAGGTTCGCCTCGTCGCCGAGCTGCTCGAGAGGCGCTTCGCCAAGGACCTCACGTTCGCGGACGAGAGCGTCGTGCTGCTCGACCCGGCGGCGGGTACCGGGACGTACCCGCTGACCGCGGTGGCCGAGGCGCTCGATCGCGTGGAGCGCCGCTACGGCGCCGGCGCCCTCCCCGGTCGGGCGACAGACCTCGCGGCGAACACCCACGCCTTCGAGATCCTCATCGGGCCATATGCGGTCGCGCACCTCCGGTTGAGCCAGCAGGTGATCGCGGCCGGCGGCCAGCTGCCACCCGACGGCGCGCACGTCTACCTGACCGACACGCTCGAGTCGCCGTTCGCCGCGCCACCAGGGCAGATGACCCTCCTCCACCGGCCGCTCTCGGAGGAGCACCGGCGCGCCCAGAAGGTGAAGTCCGAGACGCGCGTGCTCGTCTGCATCGGCAATCCGCCCTACGACCGCCAGGTGATCGAGCCGGGCGACCTCGTCACCGACCGGAAGGGCGGCTGGGTCCGCTTCGGCGACGAGGGTCGGCGGGCCATCCTCGAGGACTTCCTCGAGCCAGCACGGGCGACCGGCGCGGGCGTCCACGCCAAGAACCTCTACAACGACTACGTCTACTTCTGGCGCTGGGCGCTCTGGAAGGTCTTCGAGTCGACCGAGGGACCTGGCATCGTCAGCTTCATCACCGCGTCGTCGTATCTCCGCGGCCCCGGATTCGTCGGCATGCGCGAATGGATGCGCCGGACGTTCGACGAGCTCTGGATCATCGACCTCGAGGGTGACAACCTGGGCGCCCGGAAGACCGAGAACGTCTTCGCGATCCAGACGCCGGTCGCCATCGCCGTCGGCGTCCGGTTCGGACAGCCGAGTCCGGACGTGCCGGCGGCCGTCCACTACACGCACATCGAGGGGACTCGAGCCGAGAAGCTGGCGCGGCTCGCGGCAATAGGGCGTTTCGCCGACCTCGACTTCTCGGAGTGCCCTTCCGACTGGCCCGCGGCGTTCCTCCCGCGAACGGCCGGCGACTACTGGTCATGGCCGCTGCTCACGGACGTCTTCCCGTGGCAGCACACCGGCGTCGAGATGAAGCGGACGTGGCCGATCGGACAATCGGCCGACCTGCTCGACCGCCGGTGGCGCAGCCTTGTCACCAGCGACCGATTTGACCGCGCGGGCCTCTTCCACCAGACGCGAGATCGGAGCATCGACCGGAAGTATCCGTCTCTGTTCGGTGCTCGGCCCGATCTGCCGCCGATCTTGACCCTTGCAGCCAGCTCGGCGCCGGATCGGGTGGCGAGGTACGCGTATCGCTCGTTCGACCGCCAATACGTTCTTGCCGATGGTCGCCTGGGTGACTTCCTGCGTCCGCCTCTGTGGATCGTGGAGGGTCCACAGCAGATCTACTTCACGAGCCAGCTCGTCGGCGTGCTCGGGGGAGGCCCGTCCGCGGCTGTCACAGCCCAGGTTCCCGATCGGCATCACTTCTCAGGTCGTGGTGGGAAGGACGTCATCCCGCTCTGGCGGGACGCGGCCGCGACGGAACCGAACGTCACGGGCGGCCTGCTCGACCTGCTCGCCCGGGAGCTGGGGCAACCGGTCTCGCCCGATGACCTATTCGCGTACGCCTACGCCGTGCTCGCCTCGCCGGGCTACGTCGAGCGCTTCGGTGAGGAGCTGACGATCCCCGGCCCGCGCATCCCGCTGACCCGGGATCCGGCCCTCTTCGTGCAGGCCGCCCAGCTCGGTCGGCGCCTCATCTGGCTCCACACCTACGGGACACGATTCGTCCCTGACGGCGAGCGGCCCGGCGTCGTCCCGCAGGGCAGCGCCCGCGCGATCGTCGCCGTCCCGGACACAGCAGCCGACTACCCGGAGCGATTCTCCTACGACGAGCCCTCGCAGACC
This sequence comes from Chloroflexota bacterium, assembly GCA_021801545.1. Taxonomy (GTDB): domain Bacteria; phylum Chloroflexota; class Limnocylindria; order Limnocylindrales; family CSP1-4; genus JAKAHU01. The sequence continues at coordinate 8,110 of JAJYXX010000099.1, forward strand.
ATCCACGTCGGCAAGGGGGCGTTCGGGCCCGTCGCCCCGGAGGTCTGGTCGTTCTCGGTTTCCGGCTTCGAGGTTGTCCGATCGTGGCTCGCCTACCGGATGAAGGGCGGCGCCGGACGCCGTTCGTCCCCGCTCGACGACATCCGACCCGAGCGCTGGACCCCCGCCTTCACTGAGGAGTTCCTCGAGCTCCTCTGGGTGCTGGAGGCGACGCTCGCCATGTATCCGGCGCTCGAATCTCTCCTCGGCCGCGTCGCGGCCGGCCCAACCTTCACCGCCGCCGAGCTGCCGTCGCCGACCGAGGCGGAACGTGCCACCCCCTCCACGCCACGCGCGCCCGAAGAGCATCCGACGCTCGGTCTCGACTGACCGTTCTCCGGGAGACATTCGCCTGACGACGCGTCCAGATCGTCGCTGGGGCATCATGGAGACGTGAACGAGACCGACCGCCCCTCCGAGACCGAACCTGAACCGCCGGCCGCCGGGCGCGGGATGACGATGGCCGACTACGAGGAGGCGATGACGCCACGCGCCCAGGCCGCCCGGGCACGCGGGCTGTCCGCCCCGTACATCGCCGGCGGCCGCGACCCGGATCCCGAGCGGGCCCGCCGCGAGGAGCGCTTCTACCTGCGCCTCCTGATCGCGATGGTCGCCGCGATCGTGCTCGGCGGGTTCGCGATCAGCATCCTCTACCTGCTCCTGACGGGCGGACGGTGACCGCGTCCGCGCTCCCGTCGTCGGCCGTCTCGCCGGAGGCCTGGGCGCGAGCGCACGACGAACTGATCGAGGACCTGCGGGCGCTCATCCGGATCCCGACGGTCAACCCGCCCGGTGATGAGATCCGAGCGGCACGCCATGTTGAGACGCTGCTCGCCGATCTCGGTCTCCGCCCTGAAGTGGTGGAGCCGTTCCCCGACCGCGGCTCGGTCGCCTGCCGCCTGCGCGGAGACGGGACCGGCGGCGCCCCGCTGCTCCTGCTCTCCCACCTCGACGTCGTCCCGGCGCCGGCTGACGGCTGGACCCACGACCCGTTTGCCGCCGACGTCGCCGGCGGCTACGTCTGGGGCCGCGGAGCCGTCGACATGAAGGGGATGGTGGCGATGGAGCTCGGCGTCATCCGCCGGCTCGTCGCCGAGGCGCGCGCCGCCGGCCGCGACCCCGCCAGCGACCCGATCCCCGGCCTCCGGCGCGACGTCCTGTTCGCCTCGACCGCCGACGAGGAGGCCGGCGGCTTCGAGGGGGCCGGCTGGATCGCCGACCACCGCCCGCAGTTGCTGCGAGCCGACGCCGCACTCAACGAGGCCGGCGGCGTCTCGATGGACTTCGCCGGCCGGCGCTTCTACCCGATCCAGGTCGCCGAGAAGGGCTTCGCCGTGTACCGGCTCACCGTGCGCGGCGTGTGTGGTCACGGCTCGATGCCCCGCGAGGAGAACGCCGCCGTCCGCGCCGCCGCCGTCATCACGCGGCTCTCCGCGCCGGGTCGGCCACGTCTCACGCCGGTCATGGAGCGCTTCTTCAGGGCCGCCGCCGAGCACCTGCCGGCCGAGACCGCCGAGCTCGTCCGGCGGATCGCGGACCCCGACCCCGCCACGAGCACGGCCGCCGTCGACGCGCTGTGCACCGGCGCATACCGCCGTGCGACCGCCGCCCTCCTGCGCGACTCGATCTCGGTCGGCGTCGTGAACGCCGGCGTGAAGTACAACGTCATCCCGGGCCGGGCCGAGGTCCAGATCGACTGCCGCGTCCTCCCCGGCACGACCGAGGAGCAGATGCGGGCCGAGCTCGTCGCGCGGCTCGGACCGGAGCTGGCCGAGCACGTCGGGATCGAGCTCGTGATCTTCGGCGCGCCGGTCGAAGCGCCGCTCGATCACCCCCTCTACGCGGTCATGGCCGCCACGCTCCGCGACCACGACCCTGAGGGCGTGCCGCTGCCGATCATGGCTCCCTTTGCGACCGACGCCAAGCACGTCGAGCGGCTCGGTGTCGCGACCTACGGCTTCTCTCCGCTCCGGAACGATCCTGAGGAATCCTGGCTCGAGCGCTTCCACGGGATCGACGAGCGGGTCGGGCTCGAGGCGTTGCGGTTCGGCCTGCCCGTCCTCTACGACGTCGTCCGCCGCTACTGCGGCTGACGCAGTCGAGGCGCCACCGGCGAGAGGGGCGCGGGGTAGACTGGCGCCGGGAGGAAGGGACGCTCCGCCCGATGCCGATCCGACGGAACACCATGGTCGTTGCCGTCCCGCCGGCACTGCCGGTGGCCATCGTTCCACGCCGACGCCGACCCCCACTCGCTGAACGGCGGTGCTGGCCGGCGCGATCGGACCGCCCGCCTCGCGACCTATGAGTGCGGCGACCTGATGAGTCGCCCCCGCCGGCTGATGGCGTGGGTCGCGAGCGCCGCGACGCCCATCGCGACGAGCGCCCGCTCCGCCGGCGGAAGGGGGCGGACCGCGGAGAGGAACTGGTCGGCCCGGGCCCGGTCGAACGAGCGCAGGAGCGCCTGCCCACGCTGGGTCAGCACGAGCGAGCGCTGGCGGCGGTCCTCGGCCTCCGGGTGACGCTCGACGAGGCGGCGCCGGACGAGCCCGTCGACGAGCCGGCTCGTCGCCGAGGGCGACCGCCCGAGCGCATCGGCCAGGTCCGAGACGGTCGTCGTGCCGCTGTCGGCGAGGACGTAGAGCGCGGCGAGCTGAGTGAACCCGAGCCGCTGCTCGCCGAGCTGCGAGGCGAAGCCGACGACGAGCTCGCGCCACAGCGCCCGACCCATCGCGACGCGCTGCGAGATCTCGCGCGGATTGCCGGTCCGCAGGCCGGCCGCGACGACCGGCGCGGAGAGGTCCGCCTCAAAGATCCGGGCGATCGTCCGGGCCGGCTTCGTCGGGCGCTTGGGTATCACCCCAGAAGGGTAGCCCGATCGGCCGATCCGTGCAATCGCGCACATACCTGCCACAGCGGCAGCCGGCGACGGACTACCCTGCCAGGATGACGACTACGGACGCAGCGACGATCGCCTTCGTCTTCCCCGGCCAGGGCTCGCAGTCGGTCGGGATGGGCCAGGCCCTGGCCGCCGCCTCGCCGGCCGCGGCCGCCGTCTTCGAGGAGGCGGACGCCGCGCTCGGTGAGCCGCTTAGCCGGCTCGCCTGGGACGGTCCGGCCGCAACGCTCGATCTGACGCTCAACGCCCAGCCGGCGATCCTGGCCACCTCGATCGCCTACCTCGCCGCCCTCCGCGAACGCTGGGCGACGCTCGGCATCCGGGCGCCCGAACCCGCCTTCGCGGCCGGCCACTCGATGGGCCAGTACTCGGCGCTCGTGGCGGCCGGGTCGATCTCGCTCGCCGACGGAGTCCGGCTCGTGCGCGAGCGGGGCCGCCAGATGCAGACCTCCGGGGCCGGACGCGAGGGACGGATGGCCGCCCTCATCGGGCTCGACGAGGCGCACCTGCCGGAGCTCGTCGCGGCCGTCTCGGCCCACGGCGTGTTCGGGATCGCGAACCGCAACTCGCCGGGCCAGGTCGTCGTTTCCGGCGAGCGGGCGGCGGTCGAGGCGTCGCTGGCGATCGCCCGGGAACTCGGCGCTCGCCGTGCGGTCGAACTACCGGTCTCGGTGGCCGCCCACTCGCCGCTGATGGCCGAGGCGGCCGCCGCGATGGCCGGCGTCCTGGCCGGGATCACGTTCCACGACCCGCATCCGCCGCTCCTGGCCAATGCCGACGCCCGCCCGATCACGACCGCCGAGGCCGCCCGGACCGAACTCGTCGAGCACCTCACGACGGGCGTCGACTGGGTGGCGGTCGTCGAGCGGATGAGCGCGGCCGGCGTCACGACGTTCCTCGAGATCGGACCCGGGCGTGTCCTCGCCGGACTGATCAAGCGCATCGCCCCCGCCGCCGAGGTACTCGCCACCGACGACCCGGCGGCCCCCGACCGACTCCACGTCCCCTTCAGCGACCCGCCGTCCGCCTGAGCCGCTCCCCGGTCGCGGACACCACCTTCGCGAGGAGATCACAACCTGTGCGCAGACCCGATTACCACCGCCGCGTCGTCGTCACCGGCCTGGGCGTCATCAGCCCCGTCGGGAACGACAGGAAGACCGCCTGGTCCAACCTGGTCAACGGCCGAAGCGGGATCGGGGAGATCACCCGCTTCGATGCCTCCCGCTACGAGCATCGGGCCGCCGGCGAAGTGCGCGGATTCGACCCGGCCCAGTGGCTCGACGCGAAGGCGGCCCGCCGCAGCGAGGCGAGCATGCACTACGGCGTCGCGGCCGCCAAACAGGCCATCGCCGATTCCGGTTTCGAGATCAGCGACGAGAACCGCACCGAGGTGGGCGTCGTCTTCGGCTCGGGCGCCGGCGGCCAGTCGCTCATGATCGACAACTGGACGGTCCTGCGCGAGAAGGGCCCCCGCTCGGTGGCCCCGACCTTCATCGCCAACG
>JAJYXX010000137.1 GCA_021801545.1 Chloroflexota bacterium
CGCACGCGGGCGATCTTGCGCAGGGCCGAGTTCGGCTTCTTCGGCGTCATCGTGCGCACCTGCAGACAGACGCCGCGCTTCTGAGGAGCGCCCGGAACGGGCTCCTGGCGCTGCTTCAGGCTGTTCCAGTTCTTGCGCATCGCCGGCGCCTTGACCTTCGAGATCTTGGGCGTACGGCCATGGCGCACGAGCTGGCTGATCGTCGGCACGGAGACGCTGCTCCTTTCAGGGTTCCTGGTTGATGATCGTCATTCGGCCGGCTCCCGCCGGCGCCCGCAACTGCCCGCTGGGCGGGGACCGTCGGGCGGGGACCGTCGGGTCGGGACCGCTGGTCGGTGGCGACGGGTCCGTCGCGTGCGACAGCCGGTATCAGACGTGACCCGCTCGGGGCCACGAAGGCGGAGTGTATCAGCGGGCCGGAGGGAGTGTCAAACGGCGACAGATGCCCTGTCGGGGGTCACCCGATCTCTCCCGGCAGCCCCCTGCTCAGCCCGCTTCGGGTCCCTCCGACTCACCGGCTGCCGGCGTGCCCTCGCCGGCGAACGGGTTCGCCAGCTCGTCGTCGGATTCGGCCGTCTCCGCGCTGGCGGCGAGCAACGACGCCAGCCCAGCGGCCTCCTCCTCCTCGGATCGAACACCGCCCTCTTCGAGGAACGGGTTGTACTCGGTCTCCGGGAGCCCCTCGAGTGCCTCGCCGGCGAGCGCCTCGAGGGCAGCCCGGCGCTGCCGCTCGCGCGCCGCGGCGATGTTCTGCGGCGCGCCCGTCCCGGCCGGGATGAGCTTGCCGATGATCACGTTCTCCTTGAGCCCGATCAGGTGGTCCTTGGCGCCGTTGATCGCCGCCTCGGTCAGCACCCGGGTCGTTTCCTGGAACGATGCCGCGGCCAGGAAGCTCGAGGTGTTGAGCGACGCCTTGGTGACGCCGAGCAGGACCGTCTGGGCCGTGGCCGGTTCGCCGCCCTCGGCCAGGACACGGTTGTTCGTCTCCTCGAAATCGAGCCGGTCGATCAACTCCGTCGGCAGCAGGTCCGTGTCGCCCGGCTGGTCGATCCGCACCTTGCGCAGCATCTGGCGGACGATGATCTCGATGTGCTTGTCGTTGATCGCGACGCCCTGGCTGCGATAGACCTTCTGGACCTCCTTGACGAGGTAGCGCTGGACGGCGTCCTTGCCCCGCGTCTCGAGGTACTCCTGCGGGTTGATCGGGCCATCGGTGATCGCGTCGCCGGCCCGGATCTCCTGGCCGTTCTCCACCTTGAGCTTGGCGTGGTGGGGGATGGCGTACTCGCGTTCGACGACATCCTCGGCCCGGACGACGAGCCCGTCCTTCTCCTCGACGAGGAAGCCCTTCACCGGCGCCACGACGTCGGCGCCGCCCGCGACCCGGGCGACGACCTGGTCCCTCTCGACCAGGTCGCCCGCGGCGGCGAGCAGCTCCGCCCCCTCCGGCAGGGCGAGCGAGGTGTCGTACGACTCGCGGCTCGTCACCTTCACCTTCGTGCCCGTATCGGCCCGGATGATCTCGACGATGCCGTCGATGTGGCTGATCTCCGCCTTGCCCTTCGGGATCCGGGCCTCGAACAGCTCCTCGACCCGGGGCAGACCGGCCGTGATGTCGAGGCCGGCGACGCCGCCGGTGTGGAACGTCCGCATCGTGAGCTGGGTGCCCGGCTCGCCGATCGACTGGGCGGCGATGATGCCGACCGCCTCTCCGATCCCGACCAGCTCGCCCGTCGCCAGGTTCCGCCCGTAGCACGCCCGACAGACGCCGTAGCGGGCCTCACAGGTGAGCGGTGAGCGGACGAGCACCTCGTCGATGCCCGAGGATTCGTCCGCGATCGTGTTGGCGATCGCCTCGGTGATCTGCTCGTTGCGATCGACGAGGATGACGGCCGGGTTCCGGACGTCGTGGAGCGGCGCGGCGGCGAGCCGGCCGACGAGCCGGCGGGCAAAGGCGCTCCGGTCGCCGCCGCCGATCTCGCTCGACTCGTGCCGGGTGATCCAGCTGCCTTCTTCGGTGCCGCAGTCGTCCTCGCGGGTGATGACATCCTGGGCAACGTCAACGAGGCGCCGGGTGAGGTAGCCCGAGTCGGCCGTCCGGAGGGCGGTGTCGGCCAGGCCCTTGCGGGCGCCGTGGGTCGAGATGAAGTACTCGAGGACGGTCATCCCCTCGCGGAAGTTGCTCCGCACCGGGACCTCGATGATCCGCCCCGATGGGTCGGCCATCAGGCCGCGCATCGCGCCCAGCTGGCCGATGTTGCCCTTGTTGCCGCGAGCACCGGAGCTGGTCATCATCGTGACCGGCCCGAACGGATCGAGGCCCTCCATCATCGCGTCCGACATCCGGCTCGTTGTCTGCTGCCAGACGTCGACGACCTGCTCGTAGCGCTCTTCATCGGTGATCAGGCCACGCTGGAACTGGCGGTCGATCTCGGCCACGGCGCGGTCGGCCTCGGCGAGGCGCTCCTGCTTGTCGGCCGGCATTGCGATGTCGCTGACGGCGATCGTCACCCCGCCCCGGGTCGCGAACTCGAAGCCGACGCTCTTGATCCCGTCCACGAGGTGGGCGGTCTCCTCGGATCCGAGGAGCCGATAGCAATCGTCGACGAGCCGCTTGAGGGCGGCCCGGTTCATCACCTCGTTGGAGAAGCGCAGCCGGTCGGGCAGGATCTGGTTGAAGATGATCCGACCGACAGTCGTCGTGAGCTGGCGCTCGACGAGACTCCCGGTTGCCTCGTCCCACGTCCGGACGATCGCCTGGACGGGACCATGGAGGGTGACGCCGGCCTGGTCCCGCAGCTGGTAGGCGAGGATCGCCTCGTCCTCGTCGGCGAAGCTGCGCGCGATCGCGCCGTCGCGGGCCTCGCGGTCGAGCGTCAGATAGAAGCAGCCCAGGACCATGTCCTGAGTCGGCGCCACGACGGGGCTGCCGTCGGCCGGCGAGAGGAGGTTGGCGGTCGAGAGCATCATCGTCCGCGCCTCTTCCTGGGCGGCCGTCGAGAGCGGCACGTGGACCGCCATCTGGTCGCCGTCGAAGTCGGCATTGAACGCGGTGCAGACGAGCGGGTGGATCTGGATCGCGGAGCCCTCGACGAGGACCGGCATGAAGGCCTGGATGCCGAGCCGGTGGAGGGTCGGGGCGCGGTTCAGGAGCACGGGGTGGTCCTTGATGACCTCCTCGAGGACATCCCAGACCTCCGGTCGCACGCGCTCGACGATCCGCTTGGCGCTCTTGATGTTGTGGGCGAAGCCCTTCTCGACGAGCTGGCGCATGACGAACGGCTTGAACAGTTCGAGGGCCATCTTCTTGGGCAGGCCGCACTGGTGGAGCTTGAGCTCCGGCCCGACGACGATGACCGAGCGGCCCGAGTAGTCGACCCGCTTGCCGAGCAGGTTCTGGCGGAACCGGCCCTGCTTTCCCTTGAGCATGTCCGAGAGGCTCTTCAGGCGGTGGTTACCGGTCCCCGCGATCGCGCGACCGCGGCGACCGTTGTCGATCAGGGCGTCGCACGCCTCCTGGAGCATCCGCTTCTCGTTGCGGATGATGATCTCGGGCGCACCGAGCTCGAGGAGCCGCTTGAGGCGGTTGTTCCGGTTGATGACGCGCCGGTAGAGGTCGTTGAGATCGGAGGTCGCGAAACGCCCGCCGTCGAGCTGGACCATCGGGCGCAGGTCGGGCGGGATGACCGGCACGACCGAGAGGATCATCCACTCGGGTCGCGCGCCGGAGCGGCGGAACGCCTCGATGAGGCGGAGCCGCTTGATCGCCTTCTTGCGCCGCTGGCCGGACGTCGTCCGGACCTCGACGTGGAGCTGGCGAGCCAGCTCCTCGAGGTCCATCCGCTGGATGATGTCGCGGATCGCCTCGGCACCCATGCCGGCATGGAAAAGCCGTCCGCCGCGCGCCCCGGAGTTGTACTTCTCGTCGAGCACCCGGTACTCGTTCTCGCTCAGGGTGAGCATCGGGCGGAGGGCCTCGATCTCGTCGCGCACCTTGCGGATCTCGTCGCGCAGGCCCTGGGCCTCCTGGTGGAGACGCTCCTTCTCCGCCTGGAGCGTGTCGGCGATCGCCGCCTCGAGATCGGCGACCTTCTGCTCGGTCGAGCGCTCCTCGTCGCGCTCGCGCTCCTGGAGCTCGGTGTTCACGCGCTCGGTTTCGGCGGCGACGATCTTGCGCAGCTTCGCGGTCGCCTCCTTGCCGGCCTTCTCGCCGGCGGCCACGACGACCTCGCCGGTCGGGGCAAAGGCGATCGTCTCCTCGGCAACCCCGTTCTTGAGAGCCGCCAGCCGGGCCTCGACCTCCTGGGCGGCCTGCACGATCTCTTCGGTCCGGGCGGTCCGCTGCGCCTCGAGGTCGGCCTTCAGTGCGGCCAGCGCCGCGTGGAGCTCGTCCGTCTGGCGGTTCAGGTTCGCCCGCAGCTCGTCCTCGAGCTCGGCGAGTGCCCGGCCGGCCTTCCCACCCCGCCCCTCGGCCTCGTCCTCGAGCTGCTGGAGCGCCCGCCGGCGCGCGTCCTCGTCGACATGGGTCACGATGTACAGCGCGAAGTAGAGGATCCGCTCGAGGTTCCGCGGGCTGATGTCGAGCAGGATGCCGAGCCGGCTCGGCGTCCCCTTGAAGTACCAGATGTGGCTGACCGGGCTGGCCAGCTGGATGTGGCCCATCCGCTCGCGGCGCACCTTCGAGCGGGTGACCTCGACCCCGCACTTGTCGCAGATGATCCCCTTGTAGCGGATCCGCTTGTACTTGCCGCAGTAGCACTCCCAGTCCTTCGTGGGACCGAAGATCCGCTCGTCGAAGAGGCCATCCTTCTCCGGCTTGAGGGTGCGGTAGTTGATCGTCTCCGGCTTCGTCACCTCGCCCTTCGACCACTCCCGGATCTGGTCCGGGCTGGCGAGGGAGATCCGGATCGCGCTGAAATTATTGACCTCGAGCATCGTTCTCCTCCGCGCCGCCGCCTGGCTCGGCGACGCGATACGGACCCTGGGCGAGCGAAGCCGGGCCGGCCGGACGCCGGCTTCGCGAGTGGCGTGCGATGAGCGTCAGTCTTCGAACCCCGCGAGGTTGATGCCACCCAGGTCGGGCAGCATGTAGCCCGAGGCGTCGTCCTCGGCGAGCGGGATCTCCTCGTCGTTCTGATCGAGGATCTCGGCGTTCAGCCCGAGGCTGCGCAGCTCCTTGATGAGCACCTTGAACGACTCGGGGACCCGCGGCGGCTGGATCTCCTCACCCTTGACGATCGCCTCGTACGTCTGGACACGTCCGAGCACGTCGTCCGACTTCACCGTGAGCAGCTCCTGGAGGATGTTCGCGGCGCCGTACGCCTCGAGCGCCCAGACCTCCATCTCGCCGAACCGCTGGCCGCCGAACTGGGCCTTGCCACCGAGCGGCTGCTGGGTGATCAGGCTGTACGGTCCGGTCGAGCGGGCATGGATCTTGTCCTCGACGAGATGGTGGAGCTTGAGCATGTAGATGTAGCCGACGGTGATCGGTCGGTCGAAGACCTGGCCGGTTCGGCCGTCACGAAGCTCGATCTTTCCGTCCTCGGGCAGGCCAGCCTCGCGGAGCTCCTGGCGGATCTGCTCCTCGAATGCCCCGTCGAAGACGGCGGTGGCGGCCTTCTCGCCCTTCTCGTGGAGCGCCCAGCCGAGGTGGGTTTCGAGGATCTGGCCGATGTTCATCCGGCTGGGCACGCCGAGCGGGTTGAGGATGATGTCGACCGGCGTCCCGTCCGGCAGGAAGGGCATGTCCTCCTGGGGCAGGATCTTCGCGATCACGCCCTTGTTGCCGTGGCGACCGGCCATCTTGTCGCCGACGCTCACCTTGCGCTTCTGGGCGACCGAGACCCGGACAAGGCGGTTCACCCCGGGCTGGAGATCGTCGTTGTTCTCGCGCCGGAACTCGCGGACCTCGACGACCTTGCCACGCTCGCCGTGCGGCAGGCGCAGTGAGGAGTCCTTCACCTCGCGGGCCTTCTCGCCGAAGATCGCCCGCAGCAGCCGCTCCTCCGCCGTCAGCTCGGTCTCGCCCTTGGGCGTGATCTTGCCGACGAGGATGTCGCCGGGGCGAACCTCCGCACCGATGTAGACGATCCCCTCCTCGTCGAGGTCCTTCAGGGATTCCTCGCCGACGTTGGGGATGTCGCGGGTGATCTCCTCGGGCCCGAGCTTCGTGTCACGCGACTCGATCTCGTGCTTCTCGATGTGGATGCTGGTGAAGAAGTCGTCGCGCACGAGGCGGTCACTGATCACGATCGCGTCCTCGTAGTTGCCGCCCTCCCAGCTCATGAACGCGGCGAGCACGTTGCGGCCGAGGGCGAGCTCGCCCCGATCGGTGGAGCTCGAGTCGGCGAGTGGCTGGCCGGCGCTGACCCGGTCGCCGGCGCTCACGATCGGGCGCTGGTTGATGCACGTCCCCTGGTTGGAGCGGACGAACTTCTGGAGCCGGTACTCGTCGAGCTCGCCCTCGTCCGTCTCGACCTTGATCAGCTCGGCGGTGACGCTCGTCACGACGCCGGCCTGGGCGGCGATCACGACCTGGCCGGAGTCGCGGGCGGCCCGTTCCTCCATCCCGGTCCCGACGATCGGCGACTCGGGCTCGAGAAGCGGCACGGCCTGGCGCTGCATGTTCGAGCCCATGAGGGCCCGGTTGGCGTCGTCGTGCTCGAGGAACGGGATGAGCGCCGTGGCGACCGAGACGACCTGCTTGGGCGAGACGTCCATGTACTCGATCTGGCCCGGGCGTGCCTCCGGGAACGAGTCGCGGAACCGTGACGGGACCCGCTCGTTCAGGAAATGCCCGTGCTCGTCGAGCGGCGCGTTCGCCTGGGCGACGACGTGCTCCTCCTCCTCGTCGGCGGGGAGGTACTCGATCTCGTTGGTCACGATCGGCCGGATCGGGAAGGCCTGGGCCTTCTGGCGCTTCAGCTCCGCGGCCGCTTCCTCGGTGAATCGCTCACCGGCCTTCAGGATCACAGCGCCGTTGCGACCCACGACGCCGGCACCTGCCTCAAGCTCGAGGAGGTCCGGGTCGTCCCAGGCAGCCGTCCGGCGGACCTTCCGGTAGGGCGTCTCGATGAAGCCATAGCTGTTGATCCGGCCGTATGTCGCGAGTGAGCCGATCAGCCCGATGTTCGGGCCTTCTGGCGTCTCGATCGGGCAGATCCGGCCGTAGTGGCTGTGGTGGACGTCGCGGACGTCGAAGCCGGCCCGCTCGCGGGACAGACCACCCGGGCCGAGTGCCGAGAGGCGGCGCTTGCTCGTCAGCTCGGCGAGCGGGTTCGTCTGATCCATGAACTGGCTGAGCTGGCTGCCGCCGAAGAACTCCTTCATCGCGGCAACGACCGGCCGGATGTTGATCAGCGCGTTCGGGGTCGCCTTATCGATCTCCTGGATCGTCATCCGCTCACGGACGACACGCTCCATGCGCAGGAGACCGATCCGGAAGGCGTTCTGGATCAGCTCGCCGTTGGCCCGGATCCGTCGGTTGCCCAGGTGGTCGATGTCGTCCTTCTGGTGCAGGCCGCGGTTCGCCTCGATGAGATGACCGACGATCGCCGCGATGTCCTCGCGGGTGATCGTCCGCTCCTCGCGCGGCAGCTCGATCCCCATCCGGGCCGCGACAGGGTCGAGCTTCTTGTTGAACTTGTAGCGGCCGACCCGACCAAGGTCGTAGCGGCGGAAGTTGAAGAAGAGGCTCTCGACGAGCTGGCGGGCGTTGTCGGCCGTCGGCGGATCGCCCGGGCGGAGCTTCTTGTAGACCTCGATCAGCGCGTCCTGCTGGGTCTTCGTCGGGTCCTTGTCGAGCGTCTGGGCGATGTAGGGGTGCTCGGGATCGGTGTCGACCGGGGCGAACAGGGCGCTGATCTCGTCGTTCTGCTCGTAGCCGACCGCGCGCAGGAGCGTCGTCGCGGCGATCTTCCGCTTGCGGTCCACCTTGACCCAGAGCTGGTCCTTGTTGTTCGTCTCGAACTCGAGCCATGCGCCGCGGTTCGGGATGACCTTCGCGCTGAACAGCGCGCGACCGCTGGCCGGATCCTCGAGCTCGCTGTAGTAGACACCAGGCGAGCGGACGAGCTGGCTGACGACGACACGCTCGGCACCGTTGATCACGAACGTGCCCTGGTCGGTCATCGTCGGGAAGTCGCCCATGTAGACGCGCTGGCGCTGGATCTCGCCGGTCTCCTTGATCAGGAGCTCGACGTTGACGTAGAGCGGCTTGCTGTAGGTCAGATCCTTCGTCCGGCACTCGAGCTCGGTGTACTTCGGCGGGCCAAACTCGTAGTCGAGGAACTGGAGCTCCATCACCTTGCCGGTGAAGTCCCGGATCGGGCTGATCTCGTCGAAGAGCTCGCGCAGCCCCTTGTCCACGAACCAGCGGAACGATTCGAGCTGGAGCTCGATCAGGTTGGGGACCGGGAGGACCTCGGGGATCCGGGCATAGCGCTTGCGCGCGACAGCCACGGTCGCACGGGTCGACGACTCAGCAACAGGCAGCATGAACCGCTCCTTGACGGAGGAGAAGAGAGGGGAAGGCCGCGCTCACAGACCGAATAGGATACCGCAAATCGCGCACATGTCAAATAGGGGCGGTGGTGGGTGTCACCACCGCCCCTGGCGCACCCAGCCAGGTCGCGATCGCCCACAACGACGCGCGGGCGTACCTCCCGGCCGGGTACCAGCCGGGAAACCGGCCGGGTGGCCTACTTGATCTCCACCTTGGCGCCCTGCCCCTCGAGAGCGGCCTTGATCTTCTCGGCCTCCTCCCGGGTGACGCCCTCCTTGACCGGCTTGGGGGCCGCGTCGACGAGGTCCTTCGCCTCCTTGAGGCCGAGCCCGGTCAGCTCGCGGACGACCTTGATGACGGGGATCTTGTTCGGGCCGACCTCGGCCAGGATCGCCGCGAACTCGGTCTGCTCCTCGACCGCCTCGGCGGCGGCGGGGGCGGTCGAGGCCGGGGCGGCGGCCACGGCGACCGGGGCGGCGGCGGTGACGCCGTAGCGCTCCTCGAACTTCTTGATGAACTCGGACAGCTCGAGCACGGTCATGCCGTCGATCGCCTCGAGGATCTGCTCCTGGGTAAGGGTGGCCATCGTTCGTGAACTCCTTCGTTGAGGGGGCTGGCAACAATGCCAGGGTGGAGTGGTCGCAGATATCGTGAGCGGTCCGGGCGGCGCGGCCGTTGAGCGGCCCGCCTCCCCCGGTCGTCAGCCGCCGGCGCTCGCCTTCTGGTCGGCGACCGCCTGCAGCGCGTAGGCGAGGTTGCGCAGGTTCGCCCCGAGCAGCCCGCCGAGCGTGGCGATCGGCGCCTGCATCGCTCCGGCCAGCTGTGCCCGGAGAACCTCACGCGAGGGCAGGTTCGCCAGGCGAACGACCGCCTCGCCATCGATCGCCCGGCCGCCGATGACGGCGCCCTTGACCTTGACGAGCTTGTACGGGCGCGTTGCCTCGAGGACGGCCTTCGCGGTCGCGGCCTCGTCGGCACCGAACGCGATCGCGGTCGGGCCGGTCAGCAGCGACGACAGGGCTTCCGCCTTCGTGTCCGCAGCCGCGATCCGCATCAGGCGGTTCTTGACGACGCGGTACGAGACGCTCTGCTTGCGCAGCGCCCAACGGATCTCGGCGAGTTCGCTCACGGTGAGGCCGCGATACTCCGAGACGATGCAGGTCGAGCTGCGAGCGAGTTCCTCGCGCAGCCGGGCGACCGTCTCGCGCTTGGCCTCGGTCGGCATAGGTACCTCCTGACGGCAGCGCGCAACCGGCGCGCGGCGGTGGGCGGCGCCCGGCCATGACCGGGCTTGGCCCCTGCGACGTTCCCTCGCGTCTGCAGGGACGCGCCCACCGGGAGGTGGAGCGCTGGTCCTGCCTCGGCGTGCTCGCCGTCGTCCCCGGCGCCAGGGTCGCTGGCGGCGGTCCGGTCCGGCGGATCAAGCCCCGACCGTCGCAACCCGGCGGGCGGGTCGGCGGCGGTCCGCGGGCGCAGGCTGTCTGCGGCGGTCCGTCGATTCAGTTCTCAGGCGACGCACCCGGCTGGGCCGTCGCCGCGTATCGTGCGGTCGGCGGGGGCTCGCGGCCCTCCGGCGACCGGTCGGTCAGGCCGCCGCGGCAACCGCCAGGACGGCCGGAAGGTCGACCCGGATCCCCGGGCCCATCGTGGCCGCGATCGTGAGCGAACGCAGGTACTGACCCTTCGCCCCGCTCGGTCGAGCGCGGTTCACCGCGTCGACGAGGTTGGCCAGGTTGTCGAGCAGCGCCTCGGGCTCGAAGCTCGCCTTGCCGATCGCGACGTGGATCAGGGCGCCCTTGTCGACCTTGAACTCGACGCGGCCGGCCTTGACCTCCTTGAGCGCCCGCTCGATGTCGAACGTGATCGTGCCCGACTTCGGGTTCGGCATCAGCCCGCGCCGGCCGAGGATCTTGCCCAGCCGGCCGACCATGCCCATCGTGTCGGGAGTCGCGAGCGCAACGTCGAACTCGAGCCAGCCGGCCTCGATCTTCTTCACCAGGTCCTCGGCGCCCACCTCGTCGGCCCCCGCGCGGAGCGCCTCCTGGGCCTTCTCGCCCTGGGCGAAGACGGCCACCCGGACGACCTTGCCGGTGCCGTGGGGCAGGACGACCGTGCCACGGACCATCTGATCGGCGTGGCGCGGATCGACGCCGAGGCGCAGGTGGGCCTCGATCGAGGCGTCGAAGTTGACCGTCGAGGTCCGCTTGACGAGTTCGACCGCCTCGCGCGGCGGGTAGACCCGGTCGGGCTCGACGAGCTTCGCCGCTTCGATGTACTTCTTGCCGTGTTGGGCCATGCTGCTGTCCTCCTGGCGGTCGGCGGTGCCGACCTCCCCCTGGCGCGGGGTGAACGTCCGGCAGGATCGTGCGCGGCCGGAACGCGCCGGGTGGTCCGGCTAGCCGACGACCTCGATGCCCATGCTCCGGGCCGTGCCTTCGATCTGGCGGATCGCCGCGTCGAGGTCGTTGGCGTTGAGGTCGGCCAGCTTGATCGCGGCGATCTCGCGCACCTGGTCACGGGTCACGCGACCGGCCGTTGCGCGCCCGGTGGTCGCGCTGCCCTTCTCGACCCCGGCCGCTTTGCGCAGCAGGTCGGCGGCGGGTGGCGTCTTGAGCACGAACGTGAACGAGCGGTCCTCGTAGATCGTGATCTGGGCCGGGATGACCTGGCCGGCCTTGTCGGCCGTCTTCTCGTTGTAGGACTTCGTGAACTCGACGATGTTGATGCCGTGCGGACCGAGCGCGGTGCCCACCGGGGGCGCGGGAGTCGCCTTGCCGGCCGGCAGCTGGAGGGTCAGGACGATGCGGACTTTCTTGGCCACGGGAGGGAAACCTTCTCCTTCGCTTAGAGCTTCTCGACCTGGAGGAAGTCGAGCTCGACCGGCGTCTCGCGGCCGAAGATGCTGACGAGCACCTTGACCTTGTTGCGCTCGGGGTTGACCTCGTCCACCGTGCCGATGAACTCGGCGAAGGGCCCATCGATGACACGCACGCTCTGGCCCTTGGTGAAAGCGACGCGGTACTTCGGCGTCTCCACGCCCATCTGGCGCAGGATCTGCTTGACCTCGACCTCATCGAGCGGTACCGGCTCGTTGCGGGTGCCGGGGATGTTCGCCCCGCCGACGAAGCTCGTCACGCCCGGCGTGTTGCGCACGACGTACCAGGAATCCGGGTCGAGGATCATCTCGACGAGCACGTAGCCCGGGTAGACCTTCTTCTGGACGGTGTGCCGCTGGCCCTGCCGGATCTCGATCTCGTCCTCCATCGGCACGAGGACCTGGAAGATCTTGTCCTCCATCCCCATCGACTCGATCCGGTGCTCGAGGTTCGCCTTCACCTTGTTCTCGTACCCGGAGTACGTGTGGATGACGTACCAACGCTTCTCGGGCGTCTTCGTCTCGGAGGTGGTCGTCTCGGCCATCGGAGATCAGCTCGCCCCGGAGAACAGGCGGACGGCCTGGGCGAAGACGACGTCCAGAACGGTGATGTAGATGCCGACCGCGAAGCTCACCACGAAAACGAGCACGGTGAGGTTCCGGGTCTGCTCCCGGGTCGGCCAGCTGACCTTCTTCAACTCGGACCACGCTTCATCGAGGAAGCGTCGGATGCGATCCACCACGGTTCGTTCTGCTCTCGGGCTACGGATGTGGGCGGGGATGGCAGGCGCGGCCGGACTCGAACCGACAACCACTGGTTTTGGAGACCAGAGCTCTGCCAAATTGAGCTACGCGCCTCCGGTGTCCGCTGCTGGGATCCCTACTTGGCCTCCCGATGAAGTGTATGGCGCCGGCAACGCGGACAGTACTTCTGAAGCTCGATCCGACCGGGATCGTTCTTCTTGTTCTTCCGAGTTGAGTACGTCCGCTCCTTGCACTCGGTGCAGGCGAGCTGGATGACCGGACGGGCTTCGACCTTCGCCATCGCGCGCCTACTCGACGATGCTCACGATCGCGCCGGCACCGACGGTCCGACCACCCTCGCGGATGGCGAACCGCTGGCCGACCTCGAGCGCGATCGGGGTGATGAGCTCGACGCTCAT
>JAJYXX010000367.1 GCA_021801545.1 Chloroflexota bacterium
GGCGGCCCGGCACCGGCCGGCGGTGGGCTCAGACGGCTCCTCTCGGCCGCACGTGCCCCGAAGACCGAACGCGAGCGCCGCAACCTGATCGCCCGGCGGGCGGAGCTCCGTCGCCAGGCGACCGAGTCGTTCCTGCGCGCAGCCTGGGAGGAGGCCGGGCGACCAGCCTTCATGCTCGCCCTCGACGCGGACGACGTCCTCGCCGTCGAACCGTTGCTCGCCGCGGGCGCGCGTCTCGCGCCGGGTGGCCTGCGCTGGCTCGTCGATCGCTGGGACGAGGCCGGCAGCCCAACGGGCTGACGGAAGGGCAGCGGCCGGCGGCGCATGGCGGGCGGCGCCAGCCAGAGTCGATGCCAGGCGCCGTCGCCCTCAGCCGCGGTCGAGCAGCTCCAGGACCGGGGCGAGCTCCGCGATCGACGCCTCGGTGATCGGGTCGAGCACGAGCTGGACGTGGCTGACGCCCACCCGCGCGAAGGTGCGGAGCGCGTCCGCGATCTCTTCCGCGCTGCCGGCGAGCGGGGCGAACGCCCCCGCCGTCTGCTCGTTCACCTTCCGGCCGACCCAGCCGGTCAGCCGGACGTGGAGGGCGACCGTCCGCTCGACTGCCTGCGGATCCCGCCCGACCACCCGGCAGGCCGCGTCGATCCGCTCGAGCAGCGGGCGCAGGCCCTCCGGAGTATTGCCGAACCAGTCGTACCAGCCGTTCCACGCGTCGACGTGCGGCAGCGTGATGGCCAGCATCCGCTCCCCGATCGAGCCGACGAGGAGCGGCGGCCCGCCCGGCCGCGGTCGGGGGAGCAGCTCGCAGTCGCGGACCTCGTAGAACGTCCCGGCGAAGTCGATCGAACCCTCGCCCAGGAGCGTCCGGATGATCATGAACGCCTCCTCGAAGCGCGCGACGCGTCGGTCGTACGGGAAGCCGAACGCCCGGTACTCGGTCTCGTTCCAGCCCGCGCCGAGCCCGACGATCAGGCGTCCGCCGCTGATCTCGTCGACCGTCGCCGCCATCTTGGCGAGCATCGCCGGGTTGTGGAAGCTCGTCGAGGCGACGAGCGGCCCGAGCTGCACCCTGGACGTGGCGGCGGCGAGACCGGCGAGCGAGGTCCAGGCCTCCCAGGGACCCCGCGGCGGTGCGTCCGGGTAGCGATAGAGCAGGTGGTCGCCGACCCAGATCGAGTCGAGCCCGATCGACTCGGCCGTCCGGGCCATCGCAACGAGCTCGGGCCAGCGGACGACCCGCTCGACCTCGGGCAGCTGGACACCGACCTTCAACGGGCGCGTGCTGGCCAAGAGGGACCCTCCGAACCGGTTCATGGTGACCCGCCAACGATACCGTCAGCGAGCCATCGTGCTGTGGGCCGCCGGGCGGCCGGAGAGCACGGAGAGCGATCGGGGCGGCGGCGCACGGGGGCGGCGGCGCACGGGGGCGGCGGCGCACGGGGGCGGCGGCGCACGGGGGCGGCGTCCGAGGGGTGGTCGGGGCGGCGGGATTCGAACCCGCGATCTCGTGCTCCCAAAGCACGTGCGTTGCCAGGCTACGCTACACCCCGGCTTTTTCCGTTCAGGAAGCACATATGCTTCCTGATTCTGCCGGTGGAGACTAGCCTACGCCGCTCCAATCGCATATGCTGAGTCTCTGTTCAGGAACCTCAGCAGGAGACGAAAGCGATGCGCTCAGCCGCCACCGGCACCGTCCATGATACGGCCGTCGGTTCCCTCGCCCAACTCGTCGCCAGCTGGCGCCGGCATCTCGTCGCCCAGCGGATGAGTCCGGCGACGATCTCGACGTACTCCACGGCCGTCACTCAGCTCGCCCGGTTCCTCGAGGGCCGCAGGATGCCGACCGACCCTCCGGCGATCCATCGCGAGCACGTCGAGGCGTTCATCACCGATCTCCTCACGCGCTGGAAGCCGGCGACTGCGCACAACCGCTACCGCGGCTGCCAGGCGTTCTTCGGATGGCTCGTCGAGGAGGGCGAGGTCCGCGAGAGCCCGATGGCGCGCATGAAGCCACCGCGGCTGCCTGAGACGCCACCGCCGGTCCTGCGCGAGCCGGAGCTCCGCCGACTGCTCGATGTCTGCGAGCGCGACAAGAGCTTCGAGGGCCGGCGCGACGAGGCGGTCCTGCGGGTCTTCATGGACACGGGCGCCCGTCGGGGCGAGGTCCTCGGCCTCCGCCTTGAGGACGTCAGCCTCGACGCTCAGACGCTCACCGTCACCGGCAAGGGCAGCCGGGTTCGCCGGGTCGGGATGGGCGCGCAGACGGTCCGAGCGCTCGATCGCTACCTCCGCGCGAGGACGAAGCACGCGGCCGCGACGCTCCCGAACCTGTGGCTCGGGCGGAAGGGCCCGCTCCGCGAGTCCGGCATGGCCGAGCTCGTCAGGGACCGCGGCCACCAGGCCGGGCTCCCGGGCCGCCTCCACCCGCACCTGTTCCGCCACGCCTACGCCCATTCGATGCTCGCGGCCGGCATGCAGGAGTCGGACCTCATGGCCCAGGCCGGCTGGAAGAGCCGCGAGATGCTCACCCGGTACGCCGCGTCGACCCGCTCGGAACGAGCCGTCGCCGCGGCCAAGGCGCTCAGTCCCCTCGACCGGCTGGCCGAGCCGAAGCGATGATGCGGCCCGCCGAGGGGGCGAGAGACACGCGCCGTCGGGAGCCGCCCGGCAACGCCCGGATCCGTGCCTGGTGGCGCTGGTACGGGGTGATCGTTCGGAGGCTCGCGAAGCTGAGCACGGACGAGATCGTGTGGGCCTGGGCGGCCCGGGTCGCTCCCAACGTCTGGCGCCTGCCGGGCCCGCCCCCGGGCGGCGAGGACTGGCTCGCGCAGGCTGGCACGTTGCTCCTGCCACCGGCCGCGACCCGGGTCCCGCGACTCGCCGACCACTTCCCCGCCCGGCGCCCGAGCATCGGGAATGCCACGATCGAGCGGAGTCGCGCCCTCGAGGCCATACCGCCCTCGCCCGACGAGCGGCTCTTCGAGACGGCCTCGCCCGTCGGCGACGACCCGCCAGGCCTGTTCGTCCTCACCGGGAGCGGAGAATGGTGGGGCCCGGAGGACCTCGCCGAGACGATGCTCGTCGCGCTCCGCGCCTCGCCCGCTTGGCCCTACCTGTATCCGGAGCCACGTGCGGAGAGCGGGTTCTACTTCGGACCACCCGTCGGGCAGGTCGTCCGCCGCGAGGATGTCCGGCGCCTCCTTCGGCTCCGCCTGAGACCGCGAAGCGGCGAGGAGGAGGAGCCTGCGGACCGATTGGCAGGCTCGCTCAGCCGCGCCGACCGCGAGCGCGCCGCGGCCGGTCATCTTGAGCTCCGGAACGTTCATGCGTCGCGTCGCAAGGATCAGCGGCGGGGGCCAACGGTCACTTCCCCCGGGGCGCCGCGAAGCCCGTCCTCGCTCGCGCCCTGCTCGTGGCCGGCCTCATGCGCGAGGGACTCACCCATGGCCAGGCCGTCCGGTGCTGGCTCACCTGGGATCGAGAACTCGGCGGGGCGGGGTGGCGGCGCCTCCCCGGGGCGGCACGCGCGGCGCGCGAGCGGATGGACGCGCGCGCACCCGGCTCGCGTTGGCTCGGCCAACTCGAGCTCGACGACCGGCGGCTGGACCGGCTGACCTGGTCCAACGAGGAACGCACGCTGAGCCGCGTCCACCGCGGCCTCTGGCTCCGCGTTGGGCTACCCGAGATCCAGCCCCGCCTGGCGCCGTCTCGCGGCGGATGCCCCGGCGCGACCCGCTCACGGGCCGATTTGCTGAGTCGATCCTAGCGACACCACCGCCCACCGCGCGGGGCTGACCCTCCGAGCCGGATCGCGCAGCCCGAACCCTACTTCCCCCGTCGCGTAGATCGGGGCGGGTCGGCAACTATCCGGCTGTGAATAGTCGCCCAGCGCCGAATACCCTGCGGATCGTCCGCGAAGCCCGCGGACTCACGGGTCGTGATCTGGCGCGGCGCTGCGGCGTTCACCCCTCGCACGTGAGCAAGATCGAGCTCGGCAGGGTCCAGCCCTGGCCAGCGTTCCGCCGACGGGCGGCCGAGGCCCTCGGGGTCGACGAGGCGCTCCTCTTCGGTGAGCCGCGGCGATGACGCGTGAGGAGCAGGCGGCCTGGGGACGCATCGGCGGGCTGACCGCGAACGCGCGCCATGGAGGCGACGCCATGACGGCGGGAGCCCGGCGCGGCTTCCGCGAACGGTTCGAGCGTGAGGTCGATCCCGAAGGACGGCTCGACCCCGCCGAACGGAGCCAGCGCGCCGACCGGGCGATGCGCGCCCACATGCTCCGGCTCGCAAGGGCGAGCGCGCAGGCGCGGGCAGCCAACCGCCGGTCGCCGCCCCATGCCACGTCCGGAGAGGCGTCATGAGCGACCTCGCCCACCCGGCCGTCTCGATCCCGGTCCCCGTCGACGCCTTCGGCCCGGCCCGGGCGTACTGCGTCGCCCACCACCAGCCCGGGGATCGGCTCTCGAACGGCCTGCCGTCGGACCGGGGCGGCCGGACGACGTACCAGGTCGCCTTCGGGCTCGACGGCGGACGCCGGCGTGAACTGGTCGGCCCGACCTTCGAGCGGCCGCGCGAGGCGGCCCGCCTGGCCGAGCTCCTCAACGGCCACGGCGCCGCCACGAGCGACATGGCCGCGACCAGCGCCACCGGCTCGGCCGAGCCGGCGCGGCCGAGCCTCTGCATCGCCTGTGAGCAGCCCCTGCCGGCCGGCTCGCGCCCACAGCGGCGGACCTGCTCGGTAGCGTGCCGTCAGCGCCTCGTCCGCCAGGCTGGGGCCGCGGAACGGAGCCCGCAAGGGTCAAAGGCCAGGGGCGCCGGAAGTGTGACGCCCGAGGCCGTCTCGGGCGGGCTCGCTCAGCTGGCCCTCGATCTCCCCACACAGCAAGAGGCCGCAGCCCCGTCGTCCACCTGACATGACGACGCCGGCGGGCTCGACTCCGCCGGCGCGTCGAGGAGATCGCCCCATGATCAACACGATCCCCGCCGAACACGATACCACCCCAACCCCGCCCCGGCCCGCTCGTCTCACCGTCTGTTCGGGCTGCGGATGCCTCATGCGGCCTTGGAGCCGGTGCTGGCGGTGCGGGCGCGACGTGCCAGGGTCGCGACGATGACCGCCCGCGACAAGATGCGCGCGCCGACCTCCGTTCCGCGAGAAACGCCGATCGACGAGGAGCCCACGCTCGCGGCGCTCGCAGCCGAGGCCGAGACGAACGATCCACCTGGCACGTCGATGCGCTACCAGAACGCGACCCCGGAGGAGCGGCAGCGCGCCCTGGCCCGTGCCGCGGAGGAGCGCGCCGAGCGCAAGGCATCGCATGATCGACAGCGCGACGCGATGCTCCCGGCCGACTGGGCCGAGTACCTCCGGACCGCCCCGCCCGAGGTCCAGGCGATCTACAGCGACACCCCGGGGCCCAAGCCTGGGGCGGCCGGGGTCGGCCCGGGCGGCCGGGCTTCGCGGTCGCGGATCGTCCGCCTCGGCGACGTCAAGCCCGAGCGGGTCGAGTGGCTCTGGCCCGCCCGGATCCCGCTCGGCAAGCTGACCATCCTTGACGGTGACCCCGGGCTCGGCAAGTCAACGATCAGCGTAGACCTCGCCGCCCGCGTCTCGACCAGCCGGCCGATGCCCGGCGAGACGACCGCCCGACCATCGGCCGGCGTCATCCTCATGTCGGCCGAGGATGGGCTGGCCGACACGATCCGCCCACGGCTCGACGCGGCCGGGGCCGATGTGTCGCGTGTCGTGGCGCTCGTGGGCATCGTGGCCGGCGACGGGACCGAACGGCTGCCGACGCTCCCCGGCGACCTCGCCCCGCTGGAGGCCGCGATCGTCGAGAACGGGGCGGCGCTCGTGGTCGTCGATGTCCTCATGGCCTATCTGTCGGCCGACGTGAACGCGCATCGGGACCAGGACGTCCGGGGCGCCCTCGCGCAGCTTGCCGCGGTCGCCGAGCGGACCGGGGCCGCGATCGTCGTCCTCCGGCATCTGAACAAGTCGGCCGGCGGCCCGGCCGTCTATCGCGGAGGCGGGAGCATCGGCATCATCGGGGCCGCCCGCTCGGCGCTCGTGGTGGGCCGCGATCCCGACGACGAGGAGCGGTTTGTCCTGGCCGTCACGAAAGCGAACCTCGCCCCGCTCGCCCCGTCGCTCGCCTATCGGATCGTCGACCGCAATGGGTCCGGGGCGATCGAATGGGCAGGCGTCACGACGCACACCGCGGCGCAGCTCCTGGCCGTCCAGAGTGCCGAGGCCGACGACGACCGGGGCGCGCTCGGCGAGGCCGAGGAAGTCCTGTTGACGATCCTCGCCGAGGGTCCGGTCCCGGTCAAGCTGGTACAGCGTGAGGCTCGGGAGGCGGGCATCGCTGACCGGACGCTGAGGCGGGCCACCGAGGCGCTGGGAGTCATCCGCCGGAAGGTCGGCAAGCCCGGAGAGTCCGGCCAGCGGTGGGAATGGTCGCTCCCCGAAGGTGGCCAAGAAACCCCGAAGGTGGCCAACCCCGCGGGATGGTCATCTTCGGCCAATCTTGGCCACCTTCGCGCCGAGGAGGTCGTCGACGACGATCCCCCACCGGAGCCGCCCGGCGACCCGACGACCGCCTACGTGGCACCGATCCGCTGCGACGAGTACCAGGCCCACCAGTCATTCCACCGGCGCGTCGGGGGCGGCTGGGTCTGTGACGCCTGCGAGGCGACGGCATGAGCCACCGGAACCGGCCCTGCCGATCACCCGAGCGCCTCCGGCCGATGGCCGGCCCACGGGGAGCGCCCGCCCCGCTCATCGTCGAGCTCGCGGCCAACGCGCCGTCGTATGTACTGGCCGCGGCTGAGGCGGCCGTTCGGGCCGTGGCGCCGCTCACCGTGGTCGAGCTCGTCCGGGTCCGCGCCATGACCCTGCCCAGGGGCGAGACGCTCCGGATCCGGGTCCGCCCGCACGGCCTGCGCCACGCGGCGATCACCGAGGCGCTCGCCCTCACCGGGGGCGACCTACGCGCGGTCGGCCGCTACAGCCGCCATCGCGACCTGCGCGTCCTCGCCCTCTACGACGACTCCCGGGCCGACCTCGCCGGTGAAGTCGCCCGCAAGGTGGCAGGCTCGTTGTGAGCCCGGCCCGCTGCCCCGGGGGACCCGAGGGGGTCCGCGCCCGCCCCGCCCGAGCGGGAGCCCTGGGACCTGCGCGGGAGACACCCGGACCGGGGGCCTGCGCCCACCCCCTCCCCTCTTTCCCTGGGCTCGGGCCAGGTTCGCGCCAGCCGGTCCGGGGCGCCGAACAGGACGCGGCGTCGGCTCGCGCCAAGAGCAGAGCGTCTCGCGCCAGGTGCGGCCCTGGTTCGCGCCGCCACTGTCCCGGGCCTGCGCCATGCTGAGCGCCGGACTCGACCAGGCGATCCTGCCCCTGCTCGCCGCCGGCCAAACGCGGAGCGAGTCGATCGCCGCGGCCCTCGGGGTTCCGGTCCGGACGGTCCAGCGCCGACTCGGCCGGCTCAGGGCACGCGGGTTCGTCGAGTCGCGTTCCCGGGGGACCTGGCGACTCACCGGAGCCGGCCAGCGTGCCGCGCTCACGGCGACCGTCCCAGAACCGGTCGGCGCTCTGAACGCCCTCGAGGCGCTCCCGGGCGAGCACCGCGCCGTCCTGCGCCTGGTCGAGGATGCCGTCGTCGCCCGGCGCGCCCTCGAGGCGGTCCACCCGACGAACTGGCCCGGCTTCGTGCTCCTGGGCCCGACGAAGACCGGGAAGACGCTCCTCGGCTCGCTCGCGGCCCGCCGGTTCGGCCTCCAGCCGACCGAGGTGATCCGGCTGCTGATGATGGAGACCCCGGGGAGCCTGCTGGGGCGCCGGGTGCAGGATGGCGCCGAGGCGTGGCGGACCGTGCCCAGTCCCCCCCTCGGGCTCCCGCTCGTCGTCCTCGACGAGTACGACAAGGCGTCGCCCGAGCTCCGCCAGGCGGCCTTCACGTACCTGGCCGGCGCGTCGAGCTACCTCGTGGAGGGTATGACCCTCGAGGTCCACGCGACCGCGATCGTCACGCTCAACGACGACGGCGCCCTCGCCAGGCTCCTGCCTGACTCGTACCTGCGCCGATCGGTCGTCCTCGATACGAGCGCCCTCGTCGACGCGACCGCCGACCTCGACGAGACCGCCCGGGTCCTCGCCCGGGCCTCGCTCCCCCGGATCGCGGCCGCTCTGGCCCCGCCCGCGGCCGAGCTCCCCGAAGCGGCCCGCGCCCTGCTCCGGAGCGTCCTGCGGGCGTGTCTGACCGACCGGGGCTGGGGCCTCGTCGACGTCGAGGCGATCGCCCGCCTCGCCCTCGGACGCTGGGCGCAGGAGCCCGCCGATCCCGGGGCCGCCGCGATCGCGGTTGCCGCCGACTACCTCCTCGTCACCGCGACCCGACCCGGCCTGGTCCAGGACGGCTGGGCGGCCCGCTTCGATGCAGCCGCAGGACGGCCCGGTGGGCCGATCGCGGCGGCCCTCGCTTCCGCCCGCGCCCGCCAGGCCACCGCGCAGGGCCGTCAGGTAGCGGCCGAACGGGCGGCCCTCGACGCCTCGCTCGAGCTCGCCGGGACCCGCGAGCGCCTGCGCGACGCGCTCGACCACGCGCTCCGCACCGCGCCCCGGGGGCGCGAGCTCACCACTGGCGAGCGGGCGACGATCGCCGCGGCCCGCGGCAAGGCGCGTCCGCTCCGTGCGGCGATCGCCGGCGCCCGGAGCCTCGACGCGCTCGGCGCGCTTGAGGCGGCCCTCGAGCGCGAGATCCTCGCCCCGCTCCGGACGGTCACGGCCGCCCTCGAGGGCCGCCGAGCGGCCGCCGAGCAGGCGCGCCGATCCGAGGTGGACGCGCGCCGGCGGTCAGCCGAACGGGCGAGGGCCGACCGCGCAGCGGTGCAGGCCGCTCACCGCGCCGCGAAGAGCCGCCACGCTGAGCTTCAGCGCCTCTACCGGCGGGCCAGCACGAGCCCGGGAGAGGACGTCGGGGGCGAGCTCCTCGCCGCGCGCTGCCTGACGCAGCGGAGCGAGCAGTACGAGGAGGAGACGCTCCGCTCGATGGTCGGCCGCGGCATCCGCTCGCTCCTTGGATCGGCCAGCCCGCCGCCGGCGCCGGCCCCCGATCCGTGGGGGCCCTACCTGGCGCGTCGCCAGCCATCCCCGCCCGTGCCCTCGGGCCCCGAGCCGCGCTACGTGACGAAGACCCGGACGTGGTATGAGGACCGCTCCGGCCGGCCGTACGGGGCGGGCGACCTTGTCGCCTGGGGCAGCGAGCCGGTCCGGATGGTCCTCGAGGCGGCTGCGGCGGCCGAGGGGCTGGCGCGGCTCAGCCTGCCCAAGCGCCGCGCCGGGACATCAGGCGTGCGGCCCGCCGCCCGACGGGCTGGCCGGTCCACCCCAGCTTCCCGCCCAGCCCCTCGGCCCCGGAGCGTCGGGGGTCGCTGAACGGGCCATCGGCCAGCGTCCGCGCTGTCACACTTTCCGCGGGGGTGGCCGTTCACTCGACCCACGCGCCTCCGGCCGGCTCCGTCATCGCCGGATCGGGCGAGAGGGCCCGCCTGACGGGGCGGGGGCGAGCGGCCCGCGGCATACCCCGAGGACGTGCGCCTGACAGTCGAGCCACTCGGGACAAGATAGACTCGCGCTCGTCGTCCATCGACGGGCGGGAGGTCCACCATGCGGGGGTTGTCGCAGCCAGCTCCGATTGTGGTCGCTCCGCTTGCCCTGCTCGTCCGCGGCGGCGGTCGGGGGGCCGCCTGATGTTCACCGCTTTCGCCCTGCTCATCCTGGTCTGCATCGTCGGCGCGCTGTCGCTCCAGTCCGTGCTGTGCTGGTGGGCCAAGGAGGACCCGCCCCCGAGGCGGCAGGCCGTCACCGCCCTCGTCTTCGGTCTCGCGCTGCTCGCGCTCGCGGTCGTGGCCGACCTCGCGCGCTACGGCTTCTGGGACGCCGACTGACGGACCCTCGCCGGGCCCGTCCGGCGGCCGTTATCGTGGGCTCGCTAATGCGTGTTGTGAGGGTTCGCTCATCCAGCGCTGACGGTTAGCAGGTGGGCCCACAGGATCTGACGAGCGAACGGTTCGTAAAGCCCGTCCTGCGTCTCGGGCCGCAGCCAGCGACGCAGGGCGACCGCCGTCATTCCGGCGACGATGACCCGATCGGCGCCCACGGCGAGCTTGTCGCCCACCTGGAGCCACGTCTTTGCCATCCGAGCGTCTATCGGCTGCCAGGACAAGACGCTTGTGGTGACGACGTCGAGGACGACGCCGATGGCACATACGGCGAGCCCGTTGGAGGCGCTCACCATTGCCTCCGCCCGTGCCCGACCCTCGTCAGCGACAAGCTCATCGAATGCGACCGCCGTCGGATTGGGTCCGTCGCGGTTATGGAAGTCGTCGATCCCGATGACTCCCGCCCATTCGATCGCTCCGATCCGGGCGAGCCCGTCGACGAAGGCAAGAACGGCCGGATCGCGCCCGAGTGCGGCGAACTCGCCGTCAGCAGGCGCCGGGAAGAGCGCCACATCGTGGAGGAACTTGGCGACCGGGCCGCCGGCCTCGGCGATCGTGACGCGTCCGACTGGGTCCGACTCCTGCGCCACCGCGGCACTTGGGGGTTTCGATAGCTGGCGCAGCGACTCGCCGATCATCTGGACGCCCGCTGGTACCTCCCTCGCGGACAGGATGCCCTGCTCCAACGCGGCGACCGCCTCGTCAGGAGTGCCGACCCACTGGACGAAGTGGAAGAGGAGACCGCGCCGTTCGACGAAAACGAGAGAGGTATCGGGGCTGTAAGTCTCAGTGATGTATCGCAGCACGTCGTGTGGAAGCTCCACCCTCTCGCCGCCGTCGAGATAGGCCTCGACGAACTTGGCGCCCTTGCGACCGAGGGAACCGATCCTCCCCCACTTGGTCGGCACTTGGCACTCCTCCGCCGCTACTACCGGCCAGCTGGCTGGTTCGGCTCGAGCGACGGCCACGGTGGCTTCCCTCCCGAGCCTAAGAATCGCAGAATAATCGACGCCTTCGCCGCTCGGCTCAGTGTGCTCAATATCGGGCATGCTTCGCCGCTTTCAGGCCCGCGGCTCCCAAAGCACGTGCGTTGCCAGGCTACGCTACACCCCGGATCCCGCGACGGCAGACCCTGAGGATATCGCACGTGAGGCAGCCGGGGCCGGAGGGCGACCACCTGGGCCACCACCGAGAACGAGCGCTTCCCACGCTCAAGCTCGAGAGCGCGCCTCCACATCGTGGTCGGCGAAGTACGGACGCCACGGGCCCGTGCCCCGGATGAACGACTGCATCACGGCACGCTCCGCCTGGACGGTGTGCATCAGGTCGTGGCCGGCCCACTCGTGCAGCAGCTCGGCCAGGCTCACAGGACCCAGTTCGGCGTGGCGTGCCGTCCGGGAGAGATCTGATTCGGCCACGGTTGCGAGGATCGCCAGGCTCCGGGTGCGTATCCGGGAGAAGTGCGCGGCGAGCTCACGGACGTCCACGCGCGCGTCGGGTTTCGTCCCCTGGGTGTCCGGGTCGAACGCTGGAAAGTCCCGGCCCTCGAGGAACGCCCGGACGCGGACCGGAAAGGCCCACTGCTCGGTGTCCACGAGGTGCTGTAGGCACGATAGCGCCGACCATTCGCCCGGAGCCGGACTCCCGGCGAGGAGGTGCGCCGGAAACGCGTCGGTGAGGCTCTGCCAGCGGGCCGGCGTCGTGACGAGCACAGCCCGGGTCGCCGCGAGGAGATCGTCCATGGTTCACCTCGGTGAGGAGCGATGAATGCGACGCGAACATCGTCGCACGTCGGCAGCCGTGTGCGGCGGGCGGCCAGCGCGGCGGACGGCCAGCCCGGCGGCTGATCGACCGTTCGGCGCCACCACGTCTCGCCCGGCGGCCGAGCTCGCACCTAGAACCCGAGCTCGTGGAGGATCGGCGCCATCCGGCGGGCGGCGCGGGCGCGGTGCGAGATCGCGTTCTTCTCGGCGACACCCCACAGGCCGAGCGTCCGGCCACCCGGGGGCTCGCTCGCCGGCTCGAAGATCGGGTCGTAGCCGAACCCACCGGCCCCGCGCGGCTCGCTGGCGATCCGGCCGCGGCACGTTCCCCGCGTCGTCAGGACCGGGATCCCGCCCCGCGGTCCCCGACGCTCGGGCAGCGCGAGCGCGAGCACGCACACGTACCGTGCCCCCCGGCGCTCCGGCGGCAGCCCGCGCAACGCCTCCAGGAGCTTCGCGTTGTTCTGCAGGTCGGTCGCGTTCTCGCCCGCGAACCGCCTCGTCCGGACGCCCGGACCACCGCCCAGCGCGTCGACCTCGAGACCGGAGTCGTCGGCGAGCGTCGGGAGGCCCGACAGCCGGGCGTAGGCGCGCGCCTTCAGCCGGGCGTTCGCGGCGAACGAGGCGCCGTGCTCGTCGACCCCGTCGAGGATCCCGAGCTCGTCGAG
>JAJYXX010000391.1:0-9779 GCA_021801545.1 Chloroflexota bacterium
GCCGCTATGACGTCATCGGCCCGGAGCTGGCCCGGTTCAAGGACCGGGCCGGGCGCGACATGGTCCTGGCGATGACCCACGAGGAGGTGGTCGCCGGGCTCCTCGCCGACATCGTCCGCTCGTATCGCCAGCTGCCCGTCCTCGTCTACCACTTCCAGACGAAGTTCCGCGACGAGCCACGCTCGCGGGGCGGGCTGATCCGCGTCCGCGAGTTCGTCATGAAGGACTCGTACAGCTGCGATCGGGACGAGGCGGGCCTCGACCGCAGCTACTGGCTGCACCACGCGGCGTACAGCCGGATCTTCGAGCGGCTCGGCCTGAAGACGATCGCTGTCTCGTCGGACGTGGGGATGATGGGCGGCTCACAGGCCCACGAGTTCATGGTCCTCAACCCGGTCGGCGAGGACGTCCTCGTCATCTGCGAGGCGTGCGGTCACTCGGCCAACCTCCAGGTCTCGCAGGTCCCCAAGCCCGAGCCGCCGGCCGAGACGCCGCTGCCGCTCGCGGAGGTCGCGACCCCGGGGACGGCCACGATCGCGGATCTTGCCGCGTTCCTCGGTATCGGCACCGACCGGACGGCCAAGGCGACGTTCTTCGTCACCGGCGACGGTCACCTGGTCACGGCGATCGTGCGCGGTGACTTCGAGGTGAACGAGACGAAGCTCGTCAACGCGGTCAAGGCGGTGGGCGGCATCCGGCCGGCCCACGTCGAGGAGATCAAGGCGGCGGGCATGGAGCCGGGCTACGGGTCGCCGATCGGGGCCCACGACACGCTCGTCGTCGTCGACGACCTCGTCGCCCGCTCGGCGAACCTCATCGCCGGCGCGAACCGCGAGGGCTTCCACCTGCGCAACGTCAACGTCGGGCGCGACTTCGTGCCCAACCTCGTCGTCGACATCACGAACACCCGGGAGGGCGATCCCTGCCCGGCCTGCGGTGCCCCGCTCGTCCTGCGCAACGGGATCGAGGTCGGCAACATCTTCAAGCTCGGCACGAAGTACACCGAGGCGTACGGCGCGCGCTACCTGGGCGAGGACGGCGGGCGCCACCCGATCGTCATGGGTTCGTACGGGATCGGCCTCGGCCGGAGCGTCGCCTGCATCGTCGAGGAGCACCACGACGAGAAGGGGATCGTCTGGCCGCGCGAGGTCGCGCCGTATGCCGCCCACCTGGTGGCGATCGGGTCAGCCAGGGAGCCGCGCGTCACGGAGATCGCCGACCGACTCCACGAGATCGCGTTCGAGGCCGGCCGCGAGATCCTCTACGACGACCGCGACGAGTCGCCCGGGGTGAAGTTCACCGACGCCGAACTGCTCGGCATGCCGACGATCCTGACCGTCAGCCCGCGCTCGCTCGCGGCGGGTGGCATCGAGGTGACCGACCGCGCGACCGGCGAGCGGATCCTGGGCTCGATCGAGGACGTCGAAGCGGAGCTGGTGGGGCGCTAGGCTGTGCCGGCCGTGAACGGACGATGATCGGGCGATCGGCGAGCGACGAGGCATACCTGGTCGAACAGCTGGCCGTCGGGGTCGTCCGGGTCGACGAGCGGCTGGTCGTCAGATCGGCGAACGCCGCCGCCCACGCCTTCGCTGACCGCCCGCCGGGCGGCATGATCGGGCGGTCGGTGATCGAGGCGTTCGTTGACCGGCGGATCGAGGAGATCGTGCGCACCGCGCGCGACGCCGGTTCGGCGACCGGCGAGCTCGTCCTTCGTCCCCCCACCGGCCCGACCGTCGTCGTCCGCGCCCGGCGCGCCCCGACCGGCGGCGTCTGGCTGATCATCGAGGACGTCAGCGACCTGCGCCGCCTCGAACGGATCCGGACCGAGTTCGTCGACAATCTGTCCCACGAGCTGCGGACGCCGCTGACGACGATCAGCCTGCTGGCCGAGGCGTTGGCGCGCGAGGCTGGCACCGCACCGGGCGGGATCCCGGCCCGGATGCGCGATCGGATCGCGAAGATCGAGGTCGAGACCGGCCATCTCAGCCAGATGGTGAACGAGCTGCTCGACCTGGCCCGGATCGAGGGCGGGGGACCGCTCGTCATGCTCGACAAGGTCGACCTGGGTCGACTTGCTCGGGCGGCTGTCGAGCGCCTCCGCTTGTTCGCCGATCGCCAGGGCGCCGAGCTCGCGGTCGAGGTCGAGGCGGACCTGCCGCTCGTCCGGGGCGACGAGGACCGCCTGGGCCAGGTGCTCGTGAACCTCCTCCACAACGCGGTGAAGTTCTCGCCGGGCGGGGGCCTCGTGACCGTCCGGGTGCGCCGGATGGGCGACGAGGTCGTCACCTCGGTCGAGGACCACGGGGTCGGGATCGCACCGGCCGACCAGACCCGGATCTTCGAGCGCTTCTACAAGGCCGACCGGGCGCGAGTCCGGGGCGGCGGAGGGACCGGCCTCGGCCTGGCGATTGCGCGCCACATCGTCGAGAGCCATGGCGGCCGGATCTGGGTCACCTCCGAGGAGGGCCGCGGCTCGACCTTCTCGTTCTCGCTGCCGGTTGCCGGTCAGGAGGCCACATGACAGCGCTGCACGTCGCGACGATCAACATCCGGAACCTGATGGACCGCTGGGACGAGCGCCTGCCGCTCCTGCTCGCCGAGATGGCCGCCCTCCAGCCGGACGTCCTCGGCGTCCAGGAGGTCGTCTATCCGATGCAGCAGGACCGGATCCTCGGCGCGGCCGGGGCCGGGCGCTACGCGATCGTGCGGGGTCCGGCCGGTCGGCCGGAGTACGGCTGCTCGCTGCTCGTCCGGGAGCCGCTCGTGCCGACCGACGAGGCGCGCGTCGACCTCGGGCTCGGTCGCCAGGCGAACCGGGTGACGGTGGCGCTCGACGACGGCCGCCGGGTGATCGTCGCGACGACCCACCTCCACCACCCACCCGACGCCCACGCCGAGCGCGACGTCCAGGTCGCGACGCTCCTCGCCTGGCTCGACACGGCGCCGGCGGCGGACGCGGTGATCGTGACCGGCGACTTCAACGCCGACCCGCGCGAGCCAGGGTACGCCCGGATGGGCCGGGCCGGCTTCCGGTCCGCCGCGCTCGAGGCGAACGGTGCCGAACCGGCGGTCACCTGGCCGTCGGGGCTGATCGCCGAGGGGATGGACACTGACGGCGAGCCCGATTGCCTCGACTACATCTGGGTCCGGGGGACTATCCGGGTGCTCGACTGCCGGCTCGTCTTCGACCGACCTGCGGTCGGTGATCCCACCCTCTACCCGTCAGATCATTACGGGCTGTCCGCCCATCTCGAGATCGGATGAGCGACCGGATGCCCGGACGAGGCGCGGGCCGACCCGGGCCGGGCGCTGGCCAACGGACGCTCCGCCTCGCCCATCGGGGCGACCATCGTGCGGCGCCCGAGAACACGCTCGCCGCGCTGCGTGCCGCGCTCGCCGTACCAGGTTGCGACGGGCTGGAGTTCGACGTCCGGCTGTCGCATGATCGCGTGCCGGTCCTCCTCCACGACGAGACGCTGGCGCGCGTCCAGGGTCGTCCCGGTCGGGCGGCCGACCTGACGGCGGCCGAGCTCGCCGCCTTCGGCGTCCCGACGCTGGCCGACGTCTTGGCGAACGTGCCGGGGACGGCCTTCCTCGACGTGGAGCTGAAAGTCGACGTGGGAGCCGTCGTCGTCGAGGTGCTGCGGGCCGGGCGCGGACCGCAGCTCGCCAGCGCCGTCGTCTCGTCGTTCGAGCCCTCGGCGCTGGCGTCGGTTCGGATGCTCGAGCCGACCTGGCCGTGCTGGCTGAACGCCGACGAGCCTTCGCCGGCCACGCTCGCGATCGCCCGGGAGCTCGGCTGCCGCGGTGTCTCCGTCGAGTGGCGGGCGATCGACGAGCCCGGACTGGAGCGCGCCCGGACGGCCGGCCTCGAGGTGGCGGCCTGGACGGTGACCGACCCGGGGGTGTACGAGCGCCTCGCTCGACTGGGTGTCGCGGCCGTCTGCGTCGAGGGAGCCGCGCTGGAACCAGACGGGACCCCCGATTCGCGGAGACGCTCGTCGCGTTCTTGATGCTCCATCGACCCGCCACGCCACGTGTGGGCCTGCTCGCTCGCGATGCAGCGGGCGGGCGCCGAGCTCCGCGAGGGAAGGCGTTCACCATCCGGCACGTTCACCATCCGGCACTTGACGCGGCGGCACGTTTGTTGCATTTTTCCACAAACAATTGTTGTGGTCCCCAACATACCCCTGCCCAAGGGAGGCCCATTGCCGGACATCGGCCAGCCAGCGGCCAGCTCCGATCGTCTGCTCGGGGCGGGGACCGAGGATGTTCGCCGCCGGAACCTGAGCGCGCTCCTTCGCCACGTCCATGTCCGCGGGCCGAGCTCGCGGTCGGAGTTGACCGTGGCGACGGGCCTCAACCGGAGCACGATCGCTACCCTCGTGGCGGAGCTCATGGCTCGCGGGCTCGTCCGTGAGCGGCTGCCGGATCCGCGAGGTGCGCCCGGCCGGCCTTCGCCGCTCGTCGAGGTCCGCCACGACGGCGTGGCGGTCCTGGCCACGGAGATCTTCGCCGACTCGCTGGCGGCGGCCGTCGTCGGGCTGGGCGGACGGGTCCTGGCCCATCGGCGGGTCGACAGGACACGCGCCTGGCGGTCGCCCGAGGCGACGGTCGCCGAGCTCGCGGGGGTCGCTCGCGCGCTCATCGAGGACGGGCCGCCCGAGAGGCGGATCGTCGGGGTCGGCGTCACTGTGGCCGGGCTCGTTCGGCTCGCCGACGGGTTCGTCGCGATCGCCCCGCCTCTCGGCTGGCGCGACGTTGCGCTCGCCTCTCTCGTCCGCTCCGCGCTGCCGATCGACGCTCCCGTCCACGTCGGGAACGATGCCGACCTTGCGGCGCTGGCGGAGCATACCCGTGGGGCGGGCGCGGGGCAAGACGACTTCCTCCTCCTGTGGGGCGAGGTCGGCGTCGGCGGCGGCATCGTCGCCAACGGGCGGGCCGTACTGGGACGTACCGGCTACGCGGGTGAGGTCGGCCACCTGCCGGTGGACCCCGAAGGCGCCGTCTGCCCATGCGGTTCGCGCGGCTGTTGGGAGACCCGGGTCGGCGAGGACGCGCTCCTGCGGCTCGCCGGTCTCAGCGACCGACCAGACGCCCGACAGGCCGTCGATGAGGTCCTCGCCGGGGCGGCCGCCGGCGACGCCCGTGCGCTCGCAGCGGTGTCCGAGGTCGGTCGCTGGCTGGGCATTGGGCTGGCCGGCCTCGTGAACGTCCTCGCGCCGGGGCGGGTGGCGCTCGCCGGCGTCCTCGCCCGGCTCTATCCGCACGTCCGGGAGGTTGTTGCGCGCGAGCTCGACCGGCGGGTGATGGCGGCTCCTCGGGCCGACATCGAGATCGTCGCGGCCGAGCTGGGCGCCGAAGGTCCCCTCCTGGGGGCGGCCGAACTGGCCTGGTCGCCGATCCTCGACGATCCCACGACCGTGCCGGTCCTGGTGACCGGCCGGGAGGGGCGGTCGTGGCGCCGCAGCCGAGCGATGGAGGAGGTGATGCCCGGAAGACCCAGGTGAGCATCCAGTCCCGACGCAGGTTGACCCCCGCTTCCGGCTGCCGCTAGAGTGGGCTTTCCCCGGCGAGCGGACTGGGACGCCGAGTCGAGGTCACTCGATCTAGCGACCATTGAGGAGGAGAAACGTGAACATGCGCACGACCCGGCTCGCCGCTGTCGCAGCGACCGCGGCCATCGTGGTCGCCGCCTGCGGCACCGGTGGTGGCGGCGGAGACAAGATCGCTCTGCTCCTGCCCGAGAAGCAGACGGCCCGTTACGAAGCGGCCGACCGGCCGTATTTTGAGGCGAAGTTCAAGGAGCTCTGCCCGGGCAAGGAGATCATCTACAACAACGCGAGCGAGGATGCTGCCGCCCAGCAGCAGCAGGCGGAAGCCGCCCTCACGGCCGGCGCGGACGTGCTCGTCCTCGACCCCGTCGACGGCAAGGCCGCCAAGGCGATCGTCGAGAAGGCGAAGGAGAAGAAGGTCCCGGTCATCAGCTACGACCGGCTGACCCAGGGCGACATCGACTACTACATCTCGTTCGACAACGAGCAGGTCGGCAAGCTCCAGGCCGAGGCGCTCGTCGCCAAGCTCGTGGCGGACGGCAACCCGACGGGCCCGATCGTCATGATCAACGGCTCGCCCAAGGACAACAACGCGCTCCTCTTCAACAAGGGCGCGAAGGGTGTCTTCGAGGCGAAGGGCGTCGTCATCGCCAAGGAGGACTCGGCCGCGAACTGGAAGCCGGAGGAGGCTCAGGCCCTGATGGACCAGTTCATCACCGCCCTCGGCAAGGACGGCTTCGTGGCCGTCTACGCGGCGAACGACGGCACCTCGGGCGGCGCCCAGGCCGCGATGAAGGCCGCGGGCATCGATCCCAAGACCAAGCCCAGCACCGGCCAGGACGCTGAGACGGCGGCGATCCAGCGGATCATCGCCGGCGAGCAGTACATGACGGTCTACAAGGCGATCAAGCCCGAAGCGGAGGCAGCGGCGCAGCTCGCCTGCGACCTTCTGACCGGCAAGGCGATCGATGTCGCCGCGGTAACCGGTGGCAAGACCGTCAAGAACGACACGAAGGACGTGCCGTCGATCCTCCTGATCCCGATCGCGGTCACCCGCGACGGAGCCGTCGCGGGCACGAAGTCGGTGAAGGATTCGGTCATCGCCGACAAGTTCACTCCCGTCGCGGACCTCTGCACGGGGGACTACGCGAAGTTCTGCACCGAGCTCGGGATCCAGTGACAACCGGGTCCTAGTCCTGCACCATTGACGGCGGGGAGCGACTGCTCCCCGCCGTTCTGCATCCGGGAGGAGGGACGAATGGCCGTGGCAGAGCGGACTCCGATCCTCGAGCTGCGCGGCGTCAGCAAGCGGTTCGGTGCGGTCCAGGCCTTGACCGATGTCGATTTCGA
Organism: Chloroflexota bacterium; assembly: GCA_021801545.1. Taxonomy (GTDB): domain Bacteria; phylum Chloroflexota; class Limnocylindria; order Limnocylindrales; family CSP1-4; genus JAKAHU01. The sequence goes on from JAJYXX010000391.1 coordinate 6,906, forward strand.
GGTCTACGCCGGGGAGGTCGTGGGCCTGGTCGGTGACAACGGCGCCGGAAAATCGACCCTCATCAAGGCGATCGCCGGGATCTACCCGGTCGACTCCGGCGAGTTCCTCTTCGAGGGTCGGCCCGCTACGATCCACGGGCCGAACGATGCGACGCACCTGGGGATCTCGACGGTCTACCAGGATCTTGCCCTGTGCGACAACCTCGACGTCGTCGCAAACCTCTACCTCGGCCGTGAGACGGCGGCCCGCAGGCTCGGCCCGCTCTCGGTGATCGACGAAGTGAGCATGGAGAAGCGGGCGATCGATGTCCTGCGCGGTCTCTCGGTGAAGATCCCGAGCGTCCGAACGGCGATCGCCTCCCTTTCCGGCGGACAGCGCCAGTCGGTGGCGGTCGCCCGATCGGTGATGTGGGATGCGAGGATCGTGATCCTCGACGAGCCGACGGCGGCCCTCGGCGTCGCCCAGACGGCCCAGGTGCTCGACCTCATTCGTCGGCTCCGCGACCAGGGGCTCGGCGTCGTCGTGATCAGCCACAACCTGGCCGACGTCTTCGAGGTCGTCGACCGGATCGTCGTCCTGCGGCTCGGTCGGCGCGTAGGCTCGTTCGACGTCCATGCCACGTCGCGCGAGCAGGTCGTCGCCGCGATCACCGGCGCCGAGTGGGGCACGGTGCCCGGCGAGACATCGGCGATCGGCGGCAACGGCCCGAAGGAGACGCTCTCGTGAGCACGATGATCGACGATTCCCGCCTGATCGCCGAGCAGGGGGGGATCGTCGGCGCATGGGCGGCCTTCCGCCGGCGCGTCTCCCAGGGCGAGATCGGGCAGCTGCCTGTCATCATCGGCCTAGCCGTCATCTGGGCGATCTTCTACGCGGCCCAGCCGGCGTTCCTCAGCGCCGGGAACCTGACGAACCTGATGCTCCAGATCGCGGCCGTGGGCACGATCTCGGTGGGTATCGTGCTCATCCTCCTCCTCGGGGAGATCGACCTCTCCGTCGGCGCGGTGAGCGGCCTGTGCGCCGGCGTCATGACCGTCCTGAACGTCCACACCGGCATCCCGGCGCCCCTCGCGATCCTTGGCGGCCTGGGGGCCGGACTTCTCATCGGGCTCTTCCAGGGCTTCTGGATCACCCGCTTCCGGATCCCCTCATTCGTGGTGACGCTCGCCGGTCTCCTCGCCTGGCAGGGCGCCCTCCTCTTCGTTCTGGGCAAGACGGGGACCATCAACATCCAGGACAAGCTGATCATCGGGCTGGCGAATACGTTCTTCGAACCCGTCATCGGCTGGGTGCTCGGCAGCGTGTTCGTCGCCTACGTCGTCGTCGGCAGCGTGCTCACCCGCCGACGGCGCGCGGCCGCCGGGCTCGCCGCCTCCTCCTGGACGGCGGTCGGGTTGCGGATCGGGGTTGTCGCGGCCCTCGTCCTCGTCGCCGTCTTCGTCCTCAACTCAGACCGGGGCGTGCCGTCGGCCGTCGTCTTCCTCATCGGGATCATCGTCGTCTTCGACTACGTGACGAAGCGCACGCGATTCGGTCGCCAGATCTTCGCGATCGGCGGCAACGCCGAGGCAGCCCGTCGGGCGGGCATCAACGTCTCGAACGTGCGGGTGGCCGTGTTCGCCCTTGCCTCGACCCTCGCCGCCTGGGGCGGCATCCTCGCGGCGTCGCGCCTGCTCGCGGTCCACCAAGGGGCGGGTGGCGGCGATGTCCTGCTCAACGCGATCGCCTCGGCCGTGATCGGCGGGACGAGCCTGTTCGGCGGGCGCGGCACGGTCTGGGCCGCCCTCCTCGGGGCGCTCGTCATCGGTTCGATCTCGAACGGGATGGACCTGCTCTCACTCGAGCCGTCGGTGAAGTTCATGATCACCGGCGGCGTCCTGCTCACCGCGGTCACGATCGACGCGCTCGCCCGGCGCGGCCGGGAGGCATCGGGCCGCTGATCAGCTGCAGCAGTCAGGACCGCAGCTGTCGGTCGTCGCGAGCGGCAGCTCGCGAGCCGTCGGCGACCCGCCGGCGATCGGCTGGGCGACGGGTTGCCAGTCGAGCGGCTTCGTCGCCCGCACGATCGCCCCGAACAGGCCGCCTGCGACCTCGTGGGTCGGGCTGAGGCTGATCTCGCTGAACCCGACCGCGCGGAGGCCGGCCTCGTACTCGCCGAACGAGAGCGCCCCCGCGATGCAGCCGACGTAGCTCCCGCGCTCGGCGCGTTCGGCCGGGGAGAGATCGTCGCGGGCGACGACGTCGCTGACGCCGATCCGACCGCCCGGCCGGAGGACGCGGGCCATCTCGGCGAAGACGGCGTTCTTGTCGACGGCCAGGTTGATGACGCAGTTGCTGATGATGACGTCGATCGTGGCAGCCGGGAGCGGGATCGCCTCGATCCGGCCCTTGAGGAACTCGGCGTTCGTGACACCGGCCTGGGCGGCGTTGCGGATCGCGAGGGCGAGCATCTCGTCGGTCATGTCGAGGCCGTATGCGCGGCCGGCCGGGCCGACCCGGCGGGCCGAGAGGAGGATGTCGATGCCGCCGCCGGAGCCGAGGTCGAGGACCCGCTCGCCCTCCCGGAGCTCGGCGATCGCGATCGGGTTGCCGCAGCCGAGGCTGGCCAGGACGGCCGCCTCCGGGAGCGCTTGCCGATCCTCCGGGTCGTACAGCTGGGCGCCGAAGCGGTCGGTCTCCCCGTCGCAGCACGAGGCCGAGGCGTCCGAGATCGCCGGACCGCCGGCGCTGACGGCAAGCGCTGCCCTGGCATAGCGGGCGCGGACTTCCTCGACGAGCCGTTCCTGATCGATGCTCACCATGTTCCTCCACAAGCGGGTGGGTTGTCGTGATCCGAACTGGTTGCGCCGGACACTGCCTGGCCGAGGTTCCCC
>JAJYXX010000391.1:9879-12416 GCA_021801545.1 Chloroflexota bacterium
CTGACGGCCTTCCGGCGGCCCTGGACGGCGGCGAGCCCGCCGGGTCCGGCCGGCGGGCTCGCTGGAACGCTCGAAGGAAACGGCTACGCCTTGCGGATCCGGACGCAGATCTCCTTGTGAGAGGCCTGGCCGGAGAGGGGATCGTACCGGATGGTGTTCAGGTCGCCGAACGCCGTCCCGCGCCCCACGGCGATCTTGCCGAGCGCCGTGTGGCCGAACCCGTGCTGGGCACCCACGACCTCGGGGTGGATCCGCCTGGTCACCTCGGCGACCGCCTGCACTGAGCCGTTCGGCGACTCGACGATCACCTCGTCGCCGTCGGCGATCCCGTACTTCGCCGCTGTGTCCGGGTGGATGAGGAGCGGGTTGGAGCTCTTCAATGCGATCAGCAGCGGGTTGTTCTGGGAGCGGGTGTGGGTGTGGCTCGCCTCCTTCCAGTTGATGAGGTAGAGCGGATAATTGGCGTCCGGCAGCCACTCGCGAGGTGTGAAGACCGGCCCGGGATCGACCGACCGGCCGTTGAGGTCCTTCTTCTCCGAGAGCTTCTCGTTGTAGAACTCGACCTTGCCGGTGCTGGTGAAGAAGCCCCGGCGCGGATCGGAGCCGTTGAACGCGTAGCCGATCTGCTTTGGTTTCTTGCCCGGGAGCTTGGGGCTGTCGAGGAGCTTGTCGCCGTCGGTGAAGTAGGCACCGCCGGCGATCATCCGGCCGACCTTTTCCCCGCCCTCCGCCTCGGGCTTCGTCCACAGCTCACCATCAACGACGATCGCCTGCTGCTTTCGCTTCGGGTCATCCGCTGGCTTGTCGTAGACCTTGCCATCGGGGTCCACGACCAGCTTCGGCTTGACGGGCTCGGCGTACTTCGCATACCTGGTGCCCTTCTCGTCGACCCAGACGGCGCCCGGCAGTGCCTTCATCTCCTCCAGGGTCACGCCGGGGGCGCCCTTCTTGAGCTCGTTGGAGAGCTGTTCCTCGTACCAGGCGGTCAGGTCCTCCACCGGCTCGCCGGACACGGCGCCGACGCTGAAGAAGTCCGCTCCGTCCTTCGTCTTGAGGCCAAGCTTCCGTCCGAGCGCCGCGACGAACTCGTACTCGGCCATCTGGCCAAAGATCCCGCCCCGGTAGGGCCAGGGCGAGGTTGGCCGGGGCTCCGCGCCGCCGACGACCGGCTGGCGCAGCCCGAGAGCCGACCAGGTGACCCAGTGGGAGTTCAGGTCGTAGCGCTCCAGGAAGTGCGTACCGGGGATCAGGTAATCGGCCAGACGCGCCGTCTCGCTCTGGTGCGTGTCGACGACCACGAACGTCTCGAGCTTGGCCAGCGCCTCGGCGATCTTTCCGCTGGCCGGCCCGGACATGACGAGGTTCTGGAAGACGCACACGCCGGCCTTCGGCTGGTACGGCCCGGACCCATCGAGGAGGCGCTGGAAGCCGCGACCGTAGACGCCCGAGCCGTGTCCGTACGGGAGATCCTTCAGCCCGTCGAATCGCTCGGCCGTGACGGCCACCTCACCCGAGACACTGGCATGCTTCGCGCCACGCTTGTCCGGGATCATCATCCCGCCCGGGCGGTCGAACGTGCCGACGAGCGCGTTGAGCAGGGCGATCGCCCGGCCCCCCTGGACCCCGTTCGTGTGCTGACCAGGGCCCGACCAGGCGTCGGCCAGCGCCGGCTTCGTCGTCGCGAACTCGCGGGCGATCCGCTCGATCGTCTTCGCCGGGACCGTGGTGATCCCCTCGGCCCAGGCAGGGGTCTTGTCGGCGACCAGGCCGGCGAACGCGTCGAAGCCGGACGTCCAGTCGCGAACGAAGCCAGCGTCGTACAGCTTGTCGCGGATGATGACGTGGGCCATCGCGAGGGCAAGCGCCCCGTCCGTGGCCGGCTGGATCGGCACCCACTCGTGAGCCTTGGCCGCCGTGTCGGAGAGATACGGGTCGACCACCACGAGCCGCCCGCCTCGCTCGATCATCCGGGTGATGATCCGGCCCAGATGGATCCACTTCAGCGCAGAGGTGGGGTTCCAGCCGAACAGGATCACGTACTTCGACTCGATGAAGTCGGCCAGCGGGCGCTCGTCGCCCATGGCCATCTTGAACGACGCCTTGCGCCCGACGTCGCACAGGTTGGAGTGTTTCGAGTAGTTGGGCGTCCCGAAGAGTGCGCAGAAATCCTCCTGAGGGTGGGTGAACGAGTGGTCCTCGCTCCACCACAGAAGCTCCTCGGGATGTCCGCTCTCGCGCAGCGGCCGAAGCCGGTCGGCGATCTCCGTGACCACCTGGTTCCAGCCGATCTCCTGCCAGCCCGGGTCCTCGTCGATTCCCTTCCGCGGGTTCGTCCGCTTCATCGGAGTCGTGATCCGGTCGGGGTCGTAGAGGCTGAAGATTGCGGCGTTGCCCTTGGGGCAGATCGACGCTCCTTCGCGAACGCCCGTCTCCGGGGTGTAGTCGGCGAAGAAGTCGGTCGAGATGTTCGAGTAGTTGTTCGGATTCCACGGGTTGGGCTCGATCTTGACGACCTTGCCCTCCACGACGTGGGCGAG
>JAJYXX010000399.1 GCA_021801545.1 Chloroflexota bacterium
CCACCGCGTGTCCGAGCGAGTGCCCGAGGTTGAGCGTGATCCGCCCGCCGCTGGCTCCCTGCTCGCGTTCATCCGCGCTCACGATCTCGACCTTCGCCCACGCGGCACGCTCGACGAGCTCGGCCACCGCGCCCGATTCGAACGCCGCAGCATCGCCCCGGGCGATCGCCTCGCCGTCGGTCTCGAGGAGCGCGAAGAGCCGTTCGTCGCCGAGGACAGCCATCTTCACGGCCTCCCCGAGCGCCGCCCGCCGGTCGCGCTCGGGAAGACTCGCCACGAGGCCGACATCGATGACGACCGCCTCCGGCTGGTGGAACGCCCCGACGAGGTTCTTGCCCTCCGGGAGGTCGACGGCGGTCTTGCCGCCGATCGCCGAGTCGATCTGGCCGACGAGGGTCGTCGGGACGTGGACGAGTGGCACACCCCGCAGGTACGTCGCGGCGAGGAACCCGGCCGTGTCACCGAGCGCTCCGCCGCCGATCGCCACCAGCGGCTCGCCGCGCTCCACCCGCAGCCGGGCCAGCTCCCGTGCGGCGGCCTCCACGACCGAGAGCCGCTTCGCCGCTTCGCCCTGCGGCAGCATGACGCGAACGACCGGCAGCCCGCTCGCGGTGAGCTCGGCTGTCAGCCGTTCTCCCGCCGCGGCCCAGGCACCGGGCTCCGAGACGACGACCGCCCGTCGCGCCTCGAGTTGTGCCAGCGTCTCGACGATGCCGGCCGTCGCGATCCCGTCGCCGATGACGATCCGGCCGATCCGGGTGCGGGCCCGCAGGAGCGTCGTCGAGGCGGCGGGTCCGGCCTCGGCCAGGTGCTGGATCGTCGCGACGATGTCGGGCAGGTCCTCCACCCCGCTCACCCGGTGGGCGGCCGCGTAGAAGCGCTCCCTGGTCGCGGCGAGGGCGCGGACCGCCGCGATTGGGTCCCGACCGGCCAGGAGGGGACGCTCGTGGGGGCTGCGCCGCAGCCGCTGGGCAACGACCTCGGGGCGGACGTCGAGCCAGACCGGGAGCCGGTCGCGATACAGGTGCCAGCGATTTCGCGGATCGATGACCGCACCGCCGCCGGTGGCCACGACGCGTCGAATCGTCCGGCCGGGGTCGGCAGGTCCGAGCGAGAGGACGGCCCGGCGCTCGCGCTCGCGGAAGCCGGCCTCACCCTCCTCGGCGAAGAGCTCGGGGATGCTCCGGCTGGCATCGGCGACGATCGTCTCGTCGAGATCGACGAGCGTCGCGTCGAGGCGATGCGCGAGCCGACGAGCGACGACGCTCTTGCCGCTGCCGGGCAGGCCGACGAGGATGACGTCCATCGGCCGCCTCAGTCGTCTCCCCCGGAACCGGCCTCGGCCCCGCTGGCGTTTCCGGGCTCGTCGCCGGCAGACCCACCCGCCCCCTCGGCTGATCGTTCGCCGGTCCGTCCGCCGGGCCGCGGCGCCTCGGGCGCCCGTGCGATCCGGGCCAGGTAGTGTTCGAGGTTGTCGTGCGTCTCGTCGAGCGAGTCGCCACCGAACTTGGCGAGGACGAAGTCGACGAGGGTGAGCATCACCATCGCCTCGCCGACGACCCCGGCCGCGGGGACGACGCTGATGTCGCTCCGCTCGTAGTGCGCCTTCTCCACCGGCTGGCCGGTCACGAGGTCGGCCGATGGGAGCGGGCGAGCGAGCGTCGAGATCGGCTTCACGGCGCCCCGGACGACGATCGGCTCGCCGTTCGAGACCCCACCGGTCAGTCCGCCGGCGTTGTTCGTGCGGTGGATCCAGCGCCCGTCGTCGGTCCGTCGCTCGATGACGTCGTGGACGGCCGAGCCGAACCGACGGGTCTGTTCGAAGCCGAGCCCGAACTCGACGCCCTTGACGATGTTGATGCTCATCACGGCCGCCGCGAGCGCGGCATCGAGTCGCCGGTCCCAGTGGGCGTAGCTGCCGAGCCCGACCGGCACGCCACGGGCGACGACCTCGAACACGCCACCCACCGTATCGCCGTTCGCGCGCGCCTCGTCGATCCGGGCGATCATCTGCGCCTCTGCTTCCGGATCCGGGCAGCGGAGCGGGCTCGCGTCCGCTTCCTCGCGCGTCCGCGTGCAGCGGGCCGGATCGACGGTCACGCCGCCGACCTCGGCGGTGAACGACCAGACCTCGATCCCGAGCTGGTCGAGAAACGCCCGGGCGACGGCGCCGGCCGCGACCCGGGCAGCCGTCTCGCGCGCGGACGCGCGCTCCAGGACGTTCCGGACGTCGTTGAACCCGTACTTCAGTGCCCCGGCAAGGTCGGCGTGCCCCGGCCGGACGCGGGTGACGGGGAGCGCCCGGCGGTTCCCCTCGGCAGCCATCGCCTCGAGCGCGGCGGCCTCCTCGTCGGAGAGCGGCTCGACCTGCATGACGCGGGTCCAGTTCTCCCAGTCGCGGTTCCGGACGAGCAGGAGGATCGGCGAGCCGAGCGTCCGGCCGTGCCGGACGCCAGCCAGGATCTCCGCCTGGTCGTGCTCGATCGCCTGACGCGCCCCCCGGCCGTAGCCGCGCTGGCGGCGCGCGAGATCGACCGCGATCTGGTCGGCGGTGATGGGCAGCCCGGCAGGGATCCCCTCGAGCGTCGCGCTGAGCGCCTGCCCGTGCGACTCACCGGCCGTCAGGAAGCGGAACGCGCCCACGTCAGGCCGGCGTGCCGCCCGAGCCGGCCGGCGTCTCCGCCGTGGCCGGCTCCGTCCCGACCGGCTCCCCTTCGGCGGAGCGGATCCCGCCGGCCCGCGCCTCGATCAGCTTCCGGTGCATCAGCTCGAGCGGCGCGGGCTGGCCGGTCCAGAGGGTGAAGGCGGCCGCGCCCTGGTGGAGGAGCATCAGCTCGCCGTCCATGACCGTGCACCCAACCGCCTCGGCGTCGCGGAGGAGCTTCGTGTGCCGGTAGATCAGGTCGAGCACGAGCAGATCCGGCGGGATCAACTCGGCCTCGATCGGGCTCTCGTCACCCTGGAGCCCGATCGAGGTTGCATTGATGAGCACCTTCGTCCTGGCCAGCTCGGCCTCGATGACCGATTCGTGCCAGGGCATCGCCCGGAGCTCCATGTGCGCGGCGCTCTTGCCGAAGTGGCGGACGAGCGCCTCGGCCCGGTGGAGATGGCGGTTGAAGACGATCACCCGCTGGAAGCCTTCGGTGATCAGCCCGTGAACGACCGCGCGTGCCCCTCCGCCGGCGCCGAGGACCACCGCCTGGCGTGGCATCTTCTGCTTGCCGACGAGCCGGTCGAGAGCGACCTTGAAGCCTGGCACATCGGTGTTGTGCCCGACGAGGCGCTTGCCCTCGCGGGTGATCGTGTTCACGGCCCCGGTCGCGTGGGCGTCCTCGGTCAGGCGGTCGACGAGCGGTACGACCCGCTCCTTGTGGGGGATCGTGACGTTGGCGCCGAGAAACCCGTCCGTCCTGAGCTGGGCGATCGCCTCGGCGAGCTGCAGCGGCGTCCGGTCCCAGAGTTCGTACGTCGCGTCGATGCCGAGGGCGTCGAAGGCGGCCTGCTGCATCGCGCCCGAGAGCGAATGGGAGACCGGGTGGCCGATGAGGACCACGCGCTTCGTCATGCTCGCACCCTTTCGAGTTCGCTGAAGAAGCCCGGGTAGGAGATCGAGGCGCTGTCCGGCTGGCGGACGATCGTCTCCCCGCGGGCGATGAGGCCGGCCACGGCGAACGTCATCGCCAGCCGGTGGTCGTCGTGGCTCTCGGTGATCGCGCCGGAGAGAATCCGCGGCCCCGTGATGCGCAGATCATCGCCTTCCACCTCGACCCGTGCGCCGAGCGCCTCGAGGCCGGCCGTGATGCCGGCGATCCGATCCGATTCCTTGTGCCGGAGCTCGCCCGCGCCGCGGATGAGCGTCGTCCCGTGGGCCTGGGTGGCGGCGAGGCAGAGGACCGGGATCTCGTCGATCGCCGCCGCGACATCGGCCGGCCCGAGCTCGATCGCCTCGAGGCGACTGCTCGTCACCACCAGGTCGGCGAGCGGTTCGCCGATGCCATCGTCCGGCCGAGTGGTTCGCTCCTCGATCCGGGCGCCCATGCGCCGGAGGATGTCGATGACCGCCCGGCGCGTCGGGTTGACACCGACGTCGTGGATCGTCAGCTCCGCGTCCGGGTGGATCGTCGCGGCGACGAGCCAGAAAGCGGCAGCCGAGACGTCCCCGGGTACCCGCTCGTCGATCGCTCGCACCGGCACTCCTCCCTCGACGCTCCACGAGACCCCGCCGGGCGATCCCGACGTTCCCGCCACCGCGCGCGTGACGGGGACGCCGCGCGCCCGCAGCATCCGCTCGGTGTGATCCCGGGTTGCGACCGTCTCGCGGACCGTCGTCCGCCCGTCGGCTCGCAGCCCGGCCAGCAGGATCGCCGACTTCACCTGCGCACTCGGCACGGACGTCGCGACGTCGATCGCCCGGAGCGGGGTGCGACCGACCACGGTCAACGGGGGAAGGGAGTCGTTCCGGCGGGCACTGAGCACGGCGCCCATCGAGCGCAGCGGTTCGATGATACGGGCGACCGGCCGGCGGCGCAACGATGTATCGCCGTCGAGAACGGCATACATCGGCAGCCCGGCGAGCATGCCGGCCGTCAGCCGGAGGCTCGTCCCGGAGTTGCCGCAGTCGAGGACCCCGTCCGGCTCGTCGAGGCTGTCCGCCCCGGGCGAGACGACGAGGTAGTCGACCGTCCGGCCATCCTCACACACTCGCTCGGCCCGGACGCCGAGGCGGCGGACGATCCCTGCCGTCGAGCGGACGTCGGCGCCGTCCCCGGCCGCCTCGATCCGGCTCTCGCCCTCGGCCAGGGCGGCGAGCAGGAGGGCGCGGTGGCTGATCGACTTGTCGCCGGGCAGACGGATGTCACCCCGCAGCCGGGCGGCCGGGCGGATGACAGCCTCCGTGGCCGGGGCAGGGGCTGGGGCAGGTTCGGCAGTCGCTCGAGTCCCGTCGCCCGTCGCCCGGGGCTCGTTTCGCCACGCGGTCAATGCTTGCTCGTCCCGCCGACTCCCAGGGCGGCCGTCGAGAGGACCGGGTCGCCGTGGAGATGGCGCACGTGCTCGTGGATCGGCCGGAGGGCGGTCATCATCGAGGCGAAGCCCTCGAACGTCAGCTGCTGTTCGGCGTCGGACAGGGCCTCCTCCGGATGCGGGTGGACCTCGACCATGATGCCGTCGGCCCCGACCGCCACCCCGGCCAGGGCGAGCGGCTTGACGAGCCAGCGCTTCCCCGTTGCATGGGAAGGATCGACGATAACCGGCAGGTGAGTGAGGTGGTGGAGGAGCGGCACGGCCGCGATGTCGAGCGTGTTCCGCGTGTACGTCTCGAAGGTTCGGATCCCGCGCTCACAGAGGATCACGTTCGGGTTGCCCGATGAGACGATGTACTCGGCAGCCATCAGCCACTCCTCGATCGTGGCCCCGTAGCCGCGCTTGAGCATCACCGGCCGCTGGACCCGCCCGACGGCTGTCAGCAGCGAGTAGTTCTGCATGTTCCGGGTGCCGATCTGGAGGATGTCCGCGTACTCCTGGACGATGTCGACCTGGCTCGGCTCCATCACCTCCGTGATCACCGGCAGGCCCGTCCGTTCGCGTGCCTCGGCAAGGTAGCGCAGGGCCTCGACGCCGAGGCCCTGGAAGCTGTACGGGCTCGTGCGCGGCTTGAAGGCCCCGCCACGGAGGATCGTCGCCCCGGCCGCCCGGACGGCGTCGGCGGTCTCGAACAACTGCTCCCGGCTCTCGACCGAGCAGGGTCCGGCCATGATCGTCAGCGAGCCGTCACCGATCACTGCGTCGAGGACCCGGATGACGGTGTCCTGGGGATGGAACTCGCGCGAGGAAAGCTTGAAGGGGCGGCTGATCGGGGTGACCGACTCGACCCCGGCCAGCGCGGCCAGCTGGCTCATCAGCCTGGCCTTCTGGTCCCCGACCTCGCCGACCACGGCGATGACCACGTGGTCGCCCGACCGGTGGTCGAACGGCGTCAGCCCCTCGGCGAGGATGTGGCTCTTCACGCCGTTGACCTCCGCCTCGCCGGCGTTGCTCGCCATCACCACGAACATCGCGTGTCGTCCTCTCTCTCGGTCGCGGCTCCTGCCGCGGGCACCGGCCCGGTCGGAATGCCGGCTCCAACCGGGGCCAAAGAAAAAAGCAGAGGTCGCGACCTCTGCTTCATCCCGGCACGACCCGTGCTCCCGGGGCCCCTGCCCCGGGAACGATCATGCCGGGCTGTCGTAAAAGAAGATGTGTTGCATGTGCGTACCGGGACCTTATCCGAGCAGCCCGTCCGGTGTCAATTCACGGGTCTGTCAGTGTGGACGACCAGTGCCGGCACCCCGCCCCATCGACCCGCGACCGCCCGCATCGACCCGCTGCAGGCCGGCACCGGCGCCCATGCTAGAATCGCCGCCGCTGCTCGACGGAGAGGTCGCATAGAGGTCTAGTGCAGCGGTTTGCTAAACCGCCAGGTGGGGTAACCTGCCTCGAGGGTTCGAATCCCTCCCTCTCCGCCAGCCCATCCGGCTGGCGAACAGCGATGCGTGCGCCCGTAGCTCAGTGGATAGAGCGTCAGGTTGCGGACCTGAAGGCCGTGAGTTCGAGTCTCGCCGGGCGCGCCACCCTCATCGCGCTCATCCGAATCCCTGGCTGATCGAGGAGGTGCCCGTGGAGCGGATCGGTTTCGTCGGCCTGGGCACGATGGGCTCGGCGATGGCTGGCCATCTCGTTCGGGCCGGCCATCCGATCGTCGTCTGGAACCGCACCCCCGGCCGGGCCGAGCCGCTCGTTGCACTCGGGGCGACGGAGGCAGCCAGCCCCGCGGAGCTTGCCGCGGCCTCCGACATCATCGTCCTCTCGGTCTCGGACACCCTCGACGTCGAGGCGATCCTCTTCGGTCCGGGCGGCGTGGCCGAGGGAGCCGCGCCCGGCAGCCTCGTGATCGACACCTCGACGATCTCGCCCTCGGCCACCCGCACGTTCGCCGAGCGCCTGGCGGCGCAGGGGGTCGACCTCGTGGACGCGCCCGTCTCGGGTGGTTCGGAGGGCGCCCAGAAGGCGACGCTCACGATCTTCCTCGGCGGTCGGGCTGCGGCCGTCGAGCGGGCGCGCCCGATCCTCGAGCGGCTCGGCAGAACGATCACCCACTTCGGCCCGTCGGGCAACGGCCAGGCGGTGAAGGCCGTGAACCAGGTGATGATCGCCGGTCTCTATCTCGCGGTCGCCGAGGGCCTCGTGCTCGCGATGAAGGCGGGGCTCGATCCGGAGCAGGTCGTCTCTGCGCTCGGCGGCGGCGTTGCCGGCAGCTGGGTCCTGGCTAACCGGAGCGCGAAGATGATCGCTAACGAGTACCCGCTCGGCTTCCGGACGTCACTCCACCTCAAGGATCTCGGGATCGCACTCGCGATGGCCCGCGAGCTCGGCGTCGTCCTGCCGGTGGCCGCCCTGACGGCCCAGTTCGAGAACGGTCTCGTCGCGCGCGGCTTCGGTGACGAAGACCTGTCGAACCTGGCCCGGGTGATCCGGGAGCTCTCCGCGCTCGACTGACGAGCCGACGGGTGCCCAACTGACGAGTCCGCCTGACCGCGCTCAGTCCCGGGCGACCTCCGCCGCCGTCAGCAGGAGCGGATGGCCGAGCCGGTTGGCATACGTCGGCCGGTAGCGGTTCGTGTCGTAGGCGGTGGCGACGTCGATCATCCGCGGACCGAGGCCTGGTTCCGGCAGGTGCGTGTGCGCATATTTACCGTCCTGGATTGCCACCATCCGCCCCGTCACGCCGTCGCGGATCAGGTCCATGGCGACATTGGCGAACGTGATCGCGACCATCTGGTCGAGCGAGTCTGCCTCACCGCTGCGGAGGTCGTAGGTCAGCTCGCTGGCGACCGTGTCCTCGCCGGTCCGCGCCTTCAGCTCGTTGGCCAGGACCTCGGCGATGTTCGCCTTGTGCCGATGGCCGAACGCATCCGGCTCGCCGGTCTCGGCGATCGCCCCGCCCTTCCAGATCGCGCCCTCGGCTGCGATCACGAACGCGTAGCGGCTCGGGTTGTTTTGCTTGTCCTCGATGAGCAGCTCAAACAGGTGCTCGAGTTCGAACGGCGCCTCCGGGATCAGGCAGCGGGCGGAGGTGACATACGCGGTGTAGAGCGCCGAGAAGCCGGCGTCGCGCCCGAAGATGCGAAAGAACCCGATCCGTTCGTGCGAGCCGAGGGTCGTGCGCTGGCGGTTGATCAGCTCCTTGGCCCGGGTGATCGCCGACGAGAAGCCGATGCAGTACTCGGTGCCCTGGACGTCGTTGTCCATCGTCTTCGGGATCGCGATCAGCGACACGCCCTCGTCGACGAGGGCACGCGAGAAGCTCAGCGTGTCGTCGCCACCGATCGTCACGAGGTAGTCGAGCTCGAGCGACTCGATGTTGCCCAGGACGAGCGACGTCAGGTCGAAGACGTCCTCGCCCTTGCGGAACGTCTCGGCCCGTCCGGCGGGCAGCCAACCCGGCAGCGTCCGCGACCGCATCTTGCGTGGATTCGTGCGCGACGTGTGGAGTATCGTGCCGCCGGTGCGGTCGATCGTCCGGGTGTTGATCCGGTCGAGCTTCATGAGGTAGTCGGGGTCGAGCTCGGGGCCCGGGTGCATGTGGGTCAGACCCTCCCACCCGCGCCGGATGCCGATGACCTCGTAGCCGAGCTCGGTCGAGCGATAGACGACGCTCTTGATGACGGAGTTCAAGCCCGGCACATCGCCGCCGCCGGTGAGGATCCCGATCCGGCGCCTGCGTTCCATGGAACCGCCTCCTCGCTGGTTGCGTGGGTGATCCGGCCGGCCGCAACCCACTGTTGCGCGGCCGCCGGCTGGCGAATCCTACCGCCCGCCGGGCACGACGTGCCGGCCCCTGTATCATCGGGTCATGAACTACGAGCTGTTCATGGGCGAAGCACTCGCCGAGGCGCAGCTGGCGGTCGCACGGGGCGAGCGTCCCGTCGCGGCGGTCGCGGTCGTCAACGACGCGATGGTGGCGCGCGCCCACGACCGGGTGAACGAGACGAACGACCCCACCGCCCACGCCGTCGTTGTCGCGCTGCGCGATGCGGCACGCAAGCTGGGCACCTCCCAGCTCGGCGAAGCGACGATCTTCGCCACCCTCGAGCCCTGCGCGATGTGCGTGGGTGCCCTGCTCGCCAGCGACGTCCAGGCGCTCGTCTTCGCTGCGCCGAACGAGCTCGAGGGGGCCGCCGGCACCGTGATCCAGCTGGCCCAGCAGCCCGCCCTCCCGCGGCGGATGCAGGTCGTCTCCGGGATCCGTCGGCGCGAGGCCGAGGATCTCTTCGAGCTCGCGCCGGCCGCGGTCGCCGAGCACGGCGCGGTCAGCGGCCGCTGACCTCCCACCGCTGACGGTTCGTTGACCGGTGGCCACTGACCGGCCGTTGACCGGTGGCCACTGACCGGCCGCTGACCGGCCGCATCCGAGCGGCACGCTGTCGCGCCTTTGGTATCCTCTCGGCGGAGAGGTGTCCGAGTGGTTGATGGTGCCGCTCTCGAAAAGCGGTGTGCGAAAGCACCGTGGGTTCGAATCCCACCCTCTCCGCCAGCTTCCTTTACCTGCCAGGGGCCCGCGCCGCTCGGTCATCGACCGTCGGCGCGACGCAAGGTCGCCGGCTCTGCGGAGAGGTCGCCTAGTGGCCTAGGGCGCCGCACTGGAAATGCGGTATGGGGCAACCCATCGCGGGTTCAAATCCCGCCCTCTCCGCCATCGTCCCGGTGAGATCGCCCCTGGCGTCGCCCCTGCTATCATCGCGGTGCCGTGCTAGGCGGGGAACTAGCGGTGCCCTGTACCTGCAATCCGCTCCAGCAGGGCTGAATCCCCTCCCGAGGTCTCCGTTCTCGAAAGCCGCCGTCTCGAGCGACGTTGAGGGCCGGGTCCCGCGCAGCGGCGACTCGCGAACCGTGTCAGGTCCGGAAGGAAGCAGCACTAAGCGATCTTCGCCGGGTGCCGCGGAACGGCCTGGTCCGAGCCGCTCGACCCTGGAGGGCGCGGGGACGCTCAGATCGACGGAGGGTGCACGGCCATCGTCTACCATCATCGGGGCGGCCGGGATCCGTCCGTCCAGCCTCCGGTTCGCCGTCCATCACCGTCGCTGATCCCAGGAGCGCCGTGAGCTCGACAGCTCCTCACCAGGTTCTCTACCGGCGCTGGCGCGCCCAGACGTTCGGCCAGATCGTCGGCCAGGAGGCCGTGGTCGCGACCCTCCGGAACGCGGTCCGTCTGAGCCAGGTCGCCCATGCGCTCCTGTTCGTCGGACCCCGGGGCACGGGCAAGACGTCCCTGGCACGGATCGTCGCCAAGGCGCTGAACTGCACGAACCTCCGCGACGGCGAGCCGTGCGACCGCTGCGAGGCCTGCGTCGCGATCCGCGAGGGCCGGGCGCTCGACGTCATCGAGATGGACGCTGCGTCGAACAACCGCGTCGACGACATGCGCGAACTCCTGGCCCGCACGATGACCGCCCCGTCGGACCTCCGCCGGAAGGTCTACATCGTCGACGAAGTCCAGCGGATCAAGGAAGGCTGGGACGTGCTCCTGAAGTCGCTCGAGGAGCCGCCCGAGCACGTTGTGTTCGTCTTCTGCACCACCGATGCAAGCCAGATCCGGCCGGCCGTTCTGTCGCGCGTCCAGCGCTACGACTTCCGTCGTCTCAGCGTGCCCCAGATCGAGGGCAAGCTGCGGATGATCCTCGAGGCGGACGGGAGGGCGGCCGAGCCCGAGGCGCTCAGCCTGGTGGCCCGGCTCGCCGCGGGCGGGATGCGCGACGCGGAGTCGATGCTCGACCAGCTCCTTGCCTCGGGCGCCGATCGTCTGACGGCGGACCACGTGCGCGACCTGCTCGGCCTCGCCGAGATCGAATCGGTCGAGCGGTTCGTGGACGCCCTCGTGCTCGGCGACGTGCTGGGCGGGATCGCCGTCCTCGACGATCTCGAGGAGCATGGGCGCGACTTCCGGGCGTTCCTGGACCAGGTGGTCGAGACGATCCGGGCGGGGCTCGTGGACGTGCTGTCCGGCCGGACGAGGACACCGGGTGCGGCCAGCGCCGAGCAGCTCGCCGCGGCCGGGCAGCGTCTCGGCCAGATCGACCCCGCGCGTGGCGGCCCGGGTGGCCTGCGGTTCCAGCTCGAGCTGGCGCTGTTCGCCTCGCCTGGCCCGGTAGACGCCGAGTCGGGTGCCGTCCGGGAGCCGGCCGCGGCTGCAGCCCGACCCGTCCGGCGGCCGGAACCGCCGACGCGGCCCGCGGCCGAACCATTGGCAGTGCCCTCGGTTGCGCTATCCCCGATGCTGCCGGTTGAGCCAGCTGCCTCCGTCGTCCCTCGCCCCGTGCCCCCCCCGTCGGCCGCGCCGTCCGCGACGCCTCCCCTCGAGCCGCCCGTTCCGGCCGCGCAGCCTTCCGCTGTGCCGGCACCTCCCGCGTCGCCGCGCGCGCGGCGGGCCGGGGCTCCGGCAACGGACCCCCCCCGGGCGGCATCGGCTCCGAGTGCTGCCGCCGACCCGGATCCCCTCGGGGAGCTCCGTCGCCGCTGGCCCGACATCGTCGCCCACATCAGTCGCCATCCTCCGACGAAGCCGCTGATCACCGCCTGTCGCCCGATCGCGGTCGACGGGAACATCGTTACGCTCGGCTTCCCGGAAGGCCAGACCTTCCTGCGGGATGTCGCCGAGCGGCGCCGGGGGATCCTCGAGGAAGGCGTGGGGCACTATCTCGGTCGCGCCGTCAACGTCCGCTGCGTGGCAACGAATCTCGATCTCGTTCCCCCGCTCCCGGAGGATGCCGAGGACTCGCGTCTGCTCGCCGAGGCCCGCCGGATCTTTGCCGATGACCTCGTTGACGTCGGGGAGGTCGGGTGAATCCCACCGGGTCTCCGGTGCGCCGGGCGGGCGCATCACGCAGACTTGACGCTGGCGGGACGGCGCGACCGACGAGACCCGGCTCTGACCGTCCGTTCGATGGAGGAATGACCTGAATGGGGATGGCGAACCTGCAGCGCATGGCGCAGCAGATGCAGCAGGAGATGGTGCGGGTCCAGCAGGAGCTGGAGACGTTGACCGTGAGCGGCTCGGCCGGGGGCGGGGTCGTGACGGCCACCGTGACCGGCCAGCAGGAGCTCATCTCGCTGACGATCGATCCGTCCGCGGTGGATCCAGCCG
>JAJYXX010000127.1:0-9557 GCA_021801545.1 Chloroflexota bacterium
TGACGGTCTTGAAGTCGTCGAGGTCGAGCATCACGAGGCTGAACGGGTTGCCGGCCGCGACCGCCTCGGCGAGCCAGTCCTCGAAGGTGCCATGGTTCAGCAGGCCGGTCAGGTCGTCGGTCCGGGCGCGGACCTCGACCGCCGAGTGGGCCTCGGCGTTCTGGAGGGCGATCGCGACGTGGGCGGCGAAGAGCTGGACGAGCTCGAACTCCTCGCTCGTGAAGCGGTCGCTCGGGCCGAGGCGCTCGAGGGTCAGAACCCCGGTCACCCCCTCGCGGCGGCGGAGCGGGACGGCGATCAGGCTCCCCTCGAGCGGACCGGACGCCTGGAAGTGGTAGATCCGCGGGTCAGCCAGCTCATCGATGACGAGCTGGGGCTCGTTGTGCTCGATGACCCAGGCCGCCAGGCTCGGCTGATCGAGGGCCAGCGGCTCGAGGAAGTCCGCCGCGTGTGGCCCCTTGGCGGCGAGTGAGCGCAAGGTGCCGCTGGCACGGTCGAGGACCCGGATCGAGAAGTTGTCATACCGGACGAGGGCGCCGAGACGGTCGGCGATCTGGTCGAGGACCGCCCGCGGATCGAGCGTGCCGAGGATCGACTCGGTGATCCCCAGGAGCTCGCGCTGGCTGCGGACCTGGCGCTCGAGCGCCGTCGACTGGGCGTGGAGCTGCTCGGTCGCATCCGCGTTCGCCATCGCCTGGGCGGCGAAGCTGGCATAGATGACGAGCAGGCGGAGATCGTCGGCGCTGAACTGGTTCAGGCCGAGCTTCGAGAGGACGAGGACGCCGAGGACGCGGTCCTCGAAGACCATCGGAGCGAGAAGCATGGACTCGTCGAGATCGGGCTCCGTACCCGGGATCGTCCTGGCCCGGGGATCGTGCGCGGCGTCGGGCACGTTCTGGGCGATGCCGTGCCGGGCGACCCAGCCGGTCAGCCCCTGGCCGACCGCCACCCGGAGCTGCTCCGGCGTTTCGTCGACGTACTCACCGACCTGGCCATGCATCGCGACCGGCACGAGGTCGTCGCCCATGATCCGGTAGACGCGCACGTTGTGGTAATCGATCAGCTGGCGCAGCTCGGTGGCGATCGCGAGGCCGATCTCACGAACACTCGTCAGCCGGTTCAGGCGGGTGCCGAGCTGCTGGATCGACTGGAGCTGGGCCGCCCAGGTCGCCATCTGGGCGTAGTTCTGGGCGGTCCTGATCGCGATGCTCGCCTGGGCGGCCAGCGCCGAGATCGTGTCGAGCTCGTCGGTCGACCAGGTGTGCGCGCGGTCGTGGTAGACGTTCAACAGCCCGAGCAGGTCCGGTCCCTCGAACATCGGGGCGCTACAGATCGTGTCGAATCCCTCCTGGACGACCGCGGCCCGGAGCGAGCCGGCGGCCGGGTCGTCGCGGTAGCCGATCGAGAAGATCGGCCGGCGGGCCGCCGTCGCGGCGGTGGGCAGCGAGGCCGTCGGGGCGTTGTTGACAGCGGTGAGGTACGCGTCGGAGAGGCCGCGCGAAACCTCGGCGCTCACCCGGCCGTCCGGCCGGCGGAGGAAGACCGCGGCCCGGTCCGCCTCGAACAGGACGATCGCGTGGTCGACGAGACCCGAGAGGATCTGGTCGAGGTCGAGCTTGCTCGTGATGTCGCCGGCGATTCGGCGCAGGGCGTCGGCGCGGTGGAGCTGGCGGGCGGCGTCGTCGAGCAGTCGGGCGGAACGGACCGTCACGGTCAGCTGGCGCGCGGCGGCCTCAAGGAGCTCGAGCGCCCCCTCGTCGAGGCGTCCGGGTTCCTCCGTGCCTGCCAGGAGGACGCCCCAGGCGGGTTCGGCAACGTCGCGCCGGATCGCTACCGCGGCTTCGGTCCGAAGGTCGGGAAGGACGGGCTGCCAGCCGCCGCCGGCGTGGGTCTCCTCGACGAGGACCGGTCGTCCGCTGGCCAGCGCCCGACCCATCGTGCCGAACCTGGCCGCCAGCTCGGCGAGGCGGGTCGCGCCGTTGCCGTCCGCTGCCCGCGGGACGAGGACGTCGCCGCGCAGTTCCCAGATCGCCAGCAGCCGGAGGCCGTAGGTCTCGCGGATGAGCGTGGTCGCGCGGGCGAGCGTCTGATCGAGGTCCTGACCCTCGGCCGCCAGCGAGGCGAGGTCGGCAAGGACCCGCAGGTCGAGCCGGTGGCGCTCCGAGGTGCCGGCGGAGCGGGGCGCGTCGCTGCTTGATGTGTCGGCGGGTCCGTGGCGTCGGCCGGCGCGGGCGGTTGCGGTCGCTCGCGGTCGTGATGCCCCGCCATCAGCGGGCCTCGCGGTCGTGGCCAGCAGGAACCGCTCCAGGTCGCCGACCCGGTAGCGACGGTCGCCCCGTCGGTTGATCCGGTAGTAGCGCAGGCGCCCCTGGTCGCTCCAGGCGCGGACGGTGTTCGGGTGAACGCCGAGGAGCCGGGCAGCTCTGATCACCGAGAGGGTGGCGTCGGTCGGGCGAGCGGGTGAGAGGTCGGACACGGATCGCCTTGAAGAACTGTGAACTCGACGGCCGGAGCCTACGGAAGTTCACAGACCTTACCAATAGGACGATCGTCCCGGGCGGTTGTACCCGCCGGGCCAGCGGGGGCTATCGATCGGGTGGCCCGGAATCCGCCGTTGGACCGCCCGGTCGGCGGACGATCCTCATCGCGCCACGAGCGCCTCGACGAACGCCCAGCCGAGCCCGAGCGCCATGACGACCAGCCCGCCGATCAGCGCCACCGCCGCCGCGGCGACCCGGGTTCGTCGGCCGTGGGCGAGAATCCGCATCGCCTCGTCGCGCTCGAGCGTGGTGAGGATGAGCGGCCGGCCGGGGAGAGCGGTCAGCCGCGTGACGCCATCGGCACCGGTGACCGGAACGCCGGCGACGCTCGCGTGCTCGACGGCGGAGACCTGGTCGACCAGCATCCGGACGGGGGTGTCGGTCGGCAGGTCGGCCGGCACGGAGTCGGGCACCTCGCCGGCCGTCCCCGACGATTCGCGCGGGATGACGACGAGCCCGGTGTCGAGCGCCGCGTGGTCGATCGCGATCGCCTGGAGCCCGTCGCGGAGCTCGAACTCGACCGCCTGGCGGTGCTCCTCGACCGTCTGCCAGTGGCCGCCGCGGAGGGTCTCGATCCGCACCCGGCGGAAGACGAGCGGGCGGTGGTGTTCGTCCTCGAACTCCTCCTCGGAGTCGAGGCGCCCGGAGACCCGGACGTAGCGCGGTTCGCCCCGCGCGGCGAGCTCGAGCGCCTCGGCGACGCTCGCCCGGGGGGTGGCCGAGAGGATCCGGCCGATCCGGTAGCCGGTGCCGAACGAGCGGAGAAGGAGCGCGCCGATCGCGAACGCGACGAGGCCGAGGCCGACGAGGACCGGGGGAGTCACGGCGCGGATGATACGGCGCCGGGCATGGAAAGGCCCGAAGGAACCTACTCGACGCGTGAGCATTGAGGCGATCTCTGCCGTTAGCGGCGCTCGGCCCCTCCGGGCTGAGACGAACGATAGGACGGCCGGCTGGGCAGGTCAACGGGAGTTGTCCACGAGATTCGAGGCCCCGGCGGAGGTTATCCACGGTGCGTCCCCAGTCACCCTCCGATCAGCCGGCGATCCGTCCGGTCAGCGGGTCGAGCGCCGTCAGCTGGCCAGCGTAGCTGGTGAGCACGAGCCGCCGGCCGACGAGTTCCGCCTCGGTCACGACGTCGGAGTGGGCGACCCGCCAGCGGACCTCGCCGGCCGCATCGACCGCGAACGTCTCGATCTCGCTCTGGATGATCACGTGATCGAGGCGCGAGGAGCTGAAGACCCCGACCAGCGGGCTGGCCGATCGGTGGCTCCAGCGGAGCGCCCCGCTGCGGGCCTCGAAGGCATAGGTGAGGAACCCGTACCTGACGACGAAGAGCCCGGCGCTGTCCCAGAGCAGACCGGTCGGCTCGTCGTAGATCGGCGAGGCCAGCCGGGCGGTCCAGGCCCCGCCCGGCCCTTCGACCCGGAGCTCGGCCCGGCAGAGCTCCTCGAACGACTCGGCGACCCGATCGCCGTAGTCGGTGAGCAGGCCGCCTGCCTCCGAGAGGGCAAAGACCGCGCCTCCCTCGCGGCTGCCGCCCCAGCGGTAGCTGGCGCGCAGACCGCCCGGGTAGCGCACGACCGCGCGATGGGGATCTCGAGTCACGGGCAGGGCCGCGTTTAGTGGCGGGGCAGCGTTCAGGCGCCCGCGTTCTGCGGGGTGCTCCGGGGCGTGCCCCCGGGGCCGAGGTCGGCCTCGGGGGCGGCGGCCAGGTCGGCCCGACGGCGCTCCTCCGTGATCGGGGCGACGATCGCGTTGGCCAGGCTGCGAAGCGTCGCCGGGGGCACGGGAAAGACGGCGGTCGGGGTTCCGGCCGCGGCCCACACCACCTGGTAGCGGCCCAGGTCCGGATCCATGATCACCCGGACCGCCCGCGGATGACCGACCGGCGGGATCCCGCCGATGACGAAGCCGGTCAACTCATTCGCCTCGCGGGCCGTCGCCCGCCGGATCTCGGGTTCGCCCGTGACCGCCGCCAGCCGGGCAAGATCGACCCGATTCGCACCGGAGACGAGGCAGAGGATCGGCTCGAGCGCCCCCTCATCGCCGGGGGCGACGAAGACGAGCGACTTGACGATCTGGCCGAGCTCGGCACCGACGGCCGCCGCCGCGTCCTCGGCCGTGTGGGTCGACTCCTCGAAGACGGTGACCTGGAGGGTCACGCCCTTCTTCGTCGCCGCATCGAGGACGCGCTGGATCGCTGCGTGGGGGACGATCTCGGGCACGGCCGGATACTAGCACGCACCCCGGCCGCGATGGCGCGGTAGCATCGACCGGATGAACGTGATCCCGCCCGGCCGTCCATCGGCGCCGTGCAGCTCTTCGGCCCGCGCGTGAAGGCGCTGATCGTCGCCGACGGTGACGTTCCCGAGCGCGACCGTCTCGACGCCGCCTGGCCCGGCTGGGCAGACGCGGTCGGGCTCGTCGTCGCCGCCGACGGAGGCGCGGTCGGGGCCGAACGTCTCGGGCTGCCGATCGACCTCGTCGTCGGCGACATGGACTCCCTCGACGAGGATCACCTGGACCGGCTCCGCGCGGCGGGGGTCGCTGTCGAGCGTGCGCCGGTCGCCAAGGACGAATCCGACACGGAGCTCGCCGTCCGGGCCGCCCTCGCGCGCGGTGCCCGCCGGCTGACGATCGTCGGCGCGTTCGGGGGTCGGCGGCTTGATCACACCCTGGCCAACATCGGCCTGCTCGTCCTGCCCGAGCTCGTCGACCGGGAGACCGAGCTGCTCGACGCGATGGCCCGGGTGACGGCGCTCCGGGCACCGGATGCCGAGGGGAGGCCGGTTCGGCGCGAGCTGCCGGGGCGGGTCGGCGATCTGGTCTCGCTCCTCCCGTTCGGCGCCGATGCCCAGGACGTGACGACCGAGGGCCTCCGCTACCCGCTCGCCGGCGGGGCGCTGGCGGCCGGGCCGGCTCGGGGCCTGTCGAACGTTCGCCTCCGGCCGGACGCGGCGGTCACCCTGGGGCGAGGGATCCTGCTCGTTGTCGAGTCGCCTGCTACGCTCAGCGAATGAGCCTGCCCGTCCCCGGCGACCCGGCCCCGGAGTTCGCCCTGCCCGACGATCACGGGTCGATCCATCGGCTCGCCGGCCGGCGCGGTCACTGGACCGTCGTCTACTTCTACCCCAAGGACGACACGCCCGGCTGCACAACCGAGGCCTGCCAGTTCCGCGACACCCACCAGGCGATCCTCGACGAGGACGCCGAGATCTGGGGAATCAGCCCCGACGACGCGCCGAGCCACGCCCGGTTCCGGGCGAAGTTCGACCTTCCGTTCACGCTCCTCTGCGACATCGATCACGCGGTTGCCGAGCGCTACGGGGCGTGGGTGCTGAAGAAGCAGTACGGGCGCGAGTCGATGGGCATCCAGCGTTCGAGCTTTCTCGTCGACCCGGACGGGCGGATCGCCCGAGCCTGGCCGAAGGTGACGGCGGAGGGTCACGCGGCCGAGGTCCTGGCCGCCCTGGCCGAGGAGCAAGCGAAGCGGAGACGCTGAGGCCGGGCAGCAAACGAGGCTTCGCTCGTGGGGGGAGACGAGCGAAGCCTCGACATCATTCTATCAACTGATAGTGCGATGTGAAGCGCGGGGTCTCGGAGGGTCGTGGACGTGGGCGGAGGAGCGATGGCGGACGATCAGGTGATCGAGCAGCCGGTGGCGGGCGACCGTCCGGTGCCCCACGCGTGGCGCCCCGCCCGGTTCATGGTGATCACCGCTCACCCCGACGACGCCGAGTTCGGCCCGGCGGCCACCGCCGCCCGCTGGATCGACGAAGGGTCCGTCGGCTGGCTCGTGTGCTGCACGAGCGGTGACCAGGGTGGCGAGGACCCGGAGCTCGACCCGCTCGCGCTGGCCGCGACCCGCGAGGCCGAGCAGCGCCGGGCGGCGGAGATCATCGGCTACGCAGGCGTCAGCTTCCTTCACCAGCCCGACGGGGCGCTCGCCAACGAGCTTGCCCTGCGGGAGCTGCTCGTCCGCGACATCCGGACGTTCCGGCCCGACGCGGTCCTGACCCACGATCCGGAGGTCCTCTTCTACCGGGGCGGCGGCGTGAACCACACCGATCACCGGGCAGCCGGGATGGCCGCCGTCGATGCTGCCTTCCCGGCCGCGCGCAACCCGATGGCGTTCCCGGAGCTGGTGCGGAACGGGTTCGCGCCGCACCGGGTTCGCCGGCTCTACCTGTTCTGGCCGAACGAGCCGGACGTCCGGGTGGACGTCGGCGCGACGCTCGACCGGAAGATCGCCGCCCTGCTGGCCCACGTGAGCCAGATCCGCGACCCGGCGCGTCTCAGCGAGCGGATCCGCCGTTGGGCGGCCGAGGAGGGAGCGCCGCTCGGGCTCGAGGCGGCCGAGGCGATGCGCCTCGTCGTCATCGACGAGGACGAGGACGAGGGACCGTCGGGCGGGTAGTCGGTCGGTCGCCCGTCGGTTCGTCGGCCGCCGTCGCCCGTCGGTCGCCCGTCGGTCAGTCGCTCGCCAGCAGCAGCGGGCGGATCTGGCCCCACGCGTTCCAGAGCTCGGTCAGGCCGTCCGCCCGCCGACCGAGCATCGACACCATCTCGCCCAGGGTCAGGCTGCCGGCCGTCGCGGCAAGGTACTCGTCGCCGGCGGCCGTGACGTCCCGGAACAACTCGGCCCTCTCGGTTTCCGTCGGCCAGCGGCGAATCCGCATCGGGTCGAGGCCGGCATAGCCAACTGCGAGCGAGAGGTCTCGCTGGCTCGGGATCCGTCCGTCGACGAAGCCGCCGAGCCCGTCGAAGCGGTAGCCGAGCGAGCCGAGGGCGCTCGCGATCTCACGGGCCTGCGGGCGGGTGAACGGTCCCCAGAACGGATGATCGATCGGGAAGTCGAGACTCGACACCTCGATCGCACGGGCGAGGATCGCGTCGACCAGGTCGGTCAGGCGGTGCTGCCAGCGTCGCTGCTCGTCAGCGTCGTCGCCGGCGAGCCGGGCGACGACTCGTCGAAGGACCGCCCGATCGCCGCGCAGGAGCCGGAAGATCGCCGGTTCGCCGGGGCCGGACGTTCCGGCTCCCGTCCCCGCCATGATGAGGTCCGGCTCGGGCCCGCCGGCTTCCGGCCGGTCGAGCTGCCGCTGTCTCGTCGCCTCGGGTGACGTGAGCGGGGCGCTGGCGCGAACGGGCGAGCCGGCAGCGGCTTCCTCGCACGTGGCGACCGCCTCGCGAGCGGCGAGGCACGCCTGCTGCGCCGACTCGGCGGCGATCCGGGCCGCGTCGGCCTCAACCGTCAGGCGTTCGATGACCGTCACCAGGCCGTTCGCCGCCTCCTGTTCGCGCCGCTGGGTGAGCGTCGCCTCCCGCGTTTCGTTGTTGATCCGGTTGATCTCCTGGAGCCACGCCCGGGCGGCCGTTTCGACCACCTCCCGGGAGCGGGCGGCGGCTCGCGCGGTGCGGAACTCGAGGTGGGCCGCCTCCTTCGCGGCGCGGAGCGCCCGTGGATCGGTGATGGCGGCAGCCCGGCTGGCACGGGTCAGGTGTTCGTCGTAGGCGCGCTGTGCGTCGCGGAGGTTGGTCGCCACGGCCTCGGCCTGTGCGGTGAGGCGATCGGCGACCGCGCAGCGTTCCTCCACTGCCTGTCGCTCCTGCGCGCAGGGATCCGTGGCCGGGCGGGGGGTGGTGGAGCTGGGACCGGGGGTTGCGGCGGCCGAGCCGAGGGTGGCGCCGGAGTCGGTCGCAACAACGTCGGGCGCAGCAATGTCGGCCTCGGTGGCCCGCGGCTCGGCGGTGCTGGGCCACGGCGGCGGTTCCGGCACGCCGGCCGCGGCGGTCGGGTGGAGCGAGTCGTTGCCTGCGAGCGCGCCTGCTGTCACCGCCACCGGAACGGCTTCCGTGCGGGAGCGTGAACGGAGAGCGGCGAACATCGGGTCGGGGTCCGGATCGGGCTCGATCGTGATCGCGACCGGCCGTCGCGCTCCGAACGCGGGCCTGGGCGCTTCAGCGTCCCGGTCAGTCAGCCGTCGGTCGCCGGGCCCGCCGCGAGCCGGTCCGAAGGCGGCCAGCGGGACGGTACTCGCCAGGGTGGACGCGCGGCTGGACAGGCTGGATGGGGCGATCGTGAGCCGAACCTCGCGCGGGGCCGGCGGTCGTGAGCGGAGCACCTCGATGATCGCCGCGCCGGTGGCGACCCCGAGGACGAGCCCGAGGGCCAGAAAGGCGAACTCGCTCGCGGTCACCGGTGCCAGTTCCTCCTCCGCTGCTGATCGGCAGCCAGACGGGGCCGAGCCCCCGCGGGCAGCGTAGCTGCGACACCGGTGACCGTCAACTGCACGGGTTGGGCCCGGGGCACGGGTTCCGGCCCGGGGCTTGCACGACGTGCAAGTAACCGACCAACCGACCGGCTCGGACGGGTCGAGCACGGTTGTTCTCCTGACACGGGATGCAAGCGTTCGGCCCGGGTCGGTGCGAGCGGGCGCCGATCCTCACCCCGGTGCAAGAACCCGACGGTCGGAGGGCTCGCCGTGTCGGTTGCTTGCACCGTGCGCAAGCCCGGTCGGCTTTCCGACGCCGGGCGCAAGGATTCGACCGGGGCAGGTCCGGCCGGGGCGGGCGGTTCCAGGCGGCCCCGGAACCGCCCGGGGCGGGCGGCCCTGGAGCCGGCAGGCCCTGGAGCCGGCAGGCCCAAAGGGGCCACCCAACGGCACGGCCACGCTCCGGCACCGCCGCCCGCCGCCATCGCCACCCACCGGCAGGTGCTTTGCAGCACGAGCGATGCGGATGGTAGATTCCCGCGGTCGGCGGCCCGGGGTTCCCGGCCGCGCCGCTGCCCCTTCGACTGCCAGCCGTCCCGACCGGGACCCGCTGCATCAGGTCCGTCGCACAGGAGAGGCACGAACAGCCCGTGGTCATCGACCCGACCCAGGAATTCCTCGTCCAGCCCGTCGACGCCTCCTGGCTCCAGTGCAACATCGAGTGCCAGGAAGCGTGTCCGGTCGGAACGAACTGCCGCGGCTACCTGAATCTCGCGGCCGAGGGACGGTTCGAGGAGGG
>JAJYXX010000127.1:9657-12105 GCA_021801545.1 Chloroflexota bacterium
TACACGGCGATGGACTGCTCGCGGACGAGTCTCCGCCATGGCGCGGAGAACGTGGCGATCGTCTACCGGCGGACCCGCTCCGAGCTCGTCGTCGACGAGGAGGAGCTGGGCGAGACGGAGCGCGAGGGCGTCCGGATGGAGTTCCTCGCCAGCCCGGTCGAGATCCTCGGCGAGAACGGCCACGTGACCGGTGTGAAGTTCGTGCGCAACCGGCTCGGTGAGCCGGACGCGTCGGGTCGCCGCTCGCCGGTTCCGATCCTGGGCTCGGAGTTCGTCATCAAGGCCGACACCGTCATCCCCGCCGTCTCGCAGGCCGCCGACCTCTCGTTCCTGCCGGTCGAATCGAGCTTCGAGATCAACCGTGGCCGGGTGAAGGTGGATCCGGCGACGTACGCCACGAACGTGAAGGGGGTCTTCGCCTGCGGCGACTTCGTCACCGGTCCAACGACGCTCATCGAGGCCGCCGGCCACGGCAAGAAGTGCGCCTACGCGATCGACCGCTACCTCTCCGGCCGGACCGACGTGACGGTCACCCCGAATGTCAAGGTCACGAGCTCGTGGCGCCACGAGATGCCCGAGTTCTACGACATCCTGCCCCGCCAGCACATCCCGATGGTGCCGCTCCAGATGCGGATCCCGTCGGCCGACCCGGCGGTCAACTTCTCGACCCCGGTCGAGCTCGGCTACGGAGCGACCCAGGCCGTGGCCGAGTCGACACGCTGCCTGATGTGCAACTTCAACATCTGGTTCGACCCGTTCCGGTGCGTCCTGTGCGGCGCCTGCGCCGACGTCTGCCCGGAGGGGGTCATCCACATGGTGGACGTCAACCAGCTGAAGAGCGAGGGCCTCCTGCCGGAGATCGAGGAGGCCTACGGCTGGAACCAGGGTGCCGCGATGGTCCTCGACGAGGAGCGCTGCATCCGCTGCGCGCTGTGCGTCAAGCGATGCCCCTTCGACGCCATTACCATGGAGCGGTTCGAGCTCCAGGAGATCTCGAGCGACGGGCGGCTCTACAAGGAGTCGTACCGTGATGCGCAGCTGGCCGGGACGCCCGGCGTGGCAGGAGGATCCAGGTGAGTTTCCTCGAGCGGGTGGACCAGGGCATCCGCCGAAGCGCCGTCTGGCGATCGCTGTTCCGCAACCCGTACCCGACCGACGAGCGGTCGCGGGCGTACGCGGTGATGAACAACGTCTTCCTCCACCTCCACCCGGTCCGGGTCCGCCAGCACGCGGTGAAGTTCGCCTACACGTTCTGTCTGGGCGGGTTGAGCTTCTTCCTCTTCCTCGTCCTGACTGTCACCGGCGTCTACCTGATGTTCTACTACGTGCCCTCGGCGACGATGGCCTACACGGACATCCTGAACATCCAGAGCAACGTCGCGTTCGGGCTCCTGACCCGGAACATCCATCGCTGGGCCGCCCACCTGATGGTCTTCTTCGTCTTCCTGCACATGATGCGGGTCTTCTACCACGGCGCCTACAAGCCGCCCCGCGAGTTCAACTGGGTCGTGGGGGTCGTCCTGCTTTTCCTGACGATCATGCTCAGCTTCACCGGCTACCTCCTGCCGTGGGACCAGATCGCCTACTGGGCGATCACGATCGGCACGAACATGGGCGGCTACGCCCCGCTCTTCAACACGCCAACGAAGCTGATCCTGCTCGGCGGGATCGAGGTCGGCCAGAACACACTCCTGCGCTTCTACGTGCTCCACATCATGGTCTTCCCGCTCGCCGCGGCCGTCTTCCTCGCTGTCCACTTCTGGCGGATCCGCAAAGACGGCGGGATCTCCGGACCGCTATGACGGACCATCGCGGCGTTGCCGCCTCCGCGCGCTCGCTTACGCACCTCGGGGTGCGCGCGCTCGTGTGCTCGGCGGCGCCTTGCGCTGACCTCGCCCTGGCGGCCGGAGGTTCTGGGGCATGACCGATCAGAAATCGGCGCCGGAGCGACGCGTCGTCCTTCCGGTCGACCCGTCACGCCGGACCGAGATCGACAAGCAGCGCGTACCGATGTCGGCCCGCCCGTACCGCCTGCTGGCGCTCGTCAAGCAGGACGCGGTCGTCCGGGTCCAGAAGGAACCCGACGACACGGTCATGACCTGGCCGCACCTGCTGACGATCGAGTTCCTGGCGGCGGCGATGATGACCGTCTTCCTGCTCCTCATGGGCCTGTTCATCAACGCTCCGCTCGAGGCGCTCGCGAACGGCAACGTGACGCCGGCGGTGGCGAAGGCACCCTGGTACTTCCTCGGCCTCCAGGAGCTGCTCGCCTACTTCCACCCGACGGTGGCCGGAGTGCTCGTGCCGACGTTCGTCCTCGTCGGGGCCGCGCTCATCCCCTACGTGGACCGCGGCAACGTGCTCGCGGTGCGGCCCTCGGACCGGAAGACGGCGGTCATGCTCTTCACCTTCTTCTGCATCCTCGGGCTCGTGGTGACGTTCATCGGG
>JAJYXX010000091.1 GCA_021801545.1 Chloroflexota bacterium
ACCGACGGCTGAAGCGCTCGATGAAGCGCTGCGCGCGGCCCTTCTGCTCCTGCGCCTCCTCGACGAGGTGGATGATCGCCGAGAGGGTGTTGTCGGCGAACGCCTTCGTCGCCTCGATCTCGAGCGCCCCCTGGCGGTTGATCGTGCCGGCGAAGACCTTGTCACCCGGACCCTTGTCGACCGGGACGCTCTCACCGGTGACCGGCGACTCGTCAAGGCTCGAGGCGCCAGCCCGGATGACCCCGTCGGTCGCGAGACCCTCTCCGGGGCGGACGAGAAAGACGTCGCCCGGGACGAGATCGGTCGCCAGAACGGTCACCTCCGCGCCGCCGCGCAGGACCCGCGCCTCCTTCGGAGCGAGATCGAGCAGGGCCCGGATCGCCGAGCGAGTCCGGGCGAAGGTGAGCGACTCGACGGCCTCGGCCGAGCCGTACAGGAAGACGAGGAAGGCCGCCTCTTCCCAGGCGCCGAGCGCTGCCGCCCCGACCGTCGCGACGGCCATGAGGACCTCGATCCCGATCTCGCGCTCGTGGATCAGCTCCCCCAGCCCCTCACGGGCCCACCAGTACCCGGCGAACGGCATCGACGCGACGAAGAGGACGATCGCGGCGCCGGGCGGGAGCGCGCCGGCGAGGTCGCCGAGGATACCGGCGACCAGGAGTAGACCCGAGACGGCCGCACCGATGATCGGCGGGTACTGCCACCAGTGGGAGGGCGCGGCGCGGACGTCGTCGCGGTCGTCGTTCCTTTCCGAGTCCCGGTCCTTGTCCACCCTGACCTCCTCGCGCTCGCGATCAGACCTCGTCATCGTCCGTCCTTCCCGGGTGCTGGGGTTTCAGTTGTCGCTGAAACGATACCCGATCGCAACGCCTCCCCCCGCGGGCCAGATGGACCGGGGTGACCCCGCCGGGCCGCGGAGGTGACATGTTTCACATGCCAATGAAATGTACGCTGGCGTAGCGTTCCTGTCGGCACGGACGCGACCCGGGCCCCCCAAATCGGCTCAGGCGTCCTCGGGTCTCCGTCTCGCGCTCGGCGCCCGGGCCGTGTCCGGGTCGGCATCCGGATCGGAGGTACATCATGGATACGGTCGGGATCATCGTCCTCGTCGTTGGCGCGCTCGTCGTCGGGTGGGGGTACCGTTATGTCGGTGAGACGCGCGAGGGATACGGTTGGCTCATCACGGCGATCGGTGCCGGGATCGGCGGCTTCGTCGGCAGCGAGTCGCTCGGCGCCACGAGCACGTGGGGCCCGGAGGCCGGGGGTCTCTTCCTGCTGCCGGCGCTGATTGGTGCCGTCCTCGTCGGCGGCATCGTCGAGTGGGTCGTGCGCACCGCGTCGCCGACCGACCAGACACGTCGCATTGCGCACTGAGACCGCCCCGCGGAGGCCTCCGTCGTGCGTGCGCCGGATCTCCAGCCGCGCTGACTCCACACCCGGCCCCGGCCGCTCCCCCTTCGCAGCCGGGGCCGCTACCATGAGTGTGATGAGCGAACCGATCCGCCTCCTGGACCGCCCGAGCGAGCGATCAGCCGAGCCGTTCGCCGTTGAGACGAAGCTGTTTCGCGGCCTTGCCGACCCCGCGCGGCTGGGGATCCTCCTCGAACTCCGTGGGGCTCCGCAGAGCGCTGGACAGCTCGCCTCGCGCCTCGGCCTGAGCCCGTCAAACGCCTCGAACCACCTTCTCTGTCTCCTCGAGTGCGGGCTCGTCCAGGTCGAGTCGATCGGGCGCCACAACGTCTACCGGCTCGCCGACCCCGCGGTGGAGCGCCTCCTCGACGCGAGTGCCCGGCTCCTCACGGAGGTCGCCCCGGCGATCGAGGCGTGCCTCAACTACGGCCCGCCGTCCCGCCGGGCGCTGCGCCCCGTTCGTCGCCCCGCATCTCCCGAAGGCTGAACCCGCCGGGCTCGGGACCGGACGCCGCGGGAGACGCTGCCCCGCCCTACAGCCCGGAGCCGGGCCGGCGGAGAGCAGCCGCATCTGATGCCCTGGTTCGGTCAGGGCCGGCTTCGGTCGCGGTCGGGAGGGTCGATCGAGCCCTGCGAGGGCGGATCGGAGCCGACGCTCGCCGGCGTGTCACCGTCCGGTGGCGAGGTCCCATACGCCCTGGCCCCTGGAGTGCCACGAACCGCCTGAACGAAGAGGAGGACGACGGCCCCGCTGATCGCGACGTCGGCGATATTGAAGGTCGGCCAGCGGAGATCGCCGATCCCCAGGTCCACGTAGTCGAGGACCGCCAGTCGCAGAAGTCGCTCCGACAGGTTCGCCACGCCACCGCCAAGGAAGAGCGCGAGGGCGAGCCAGACGAGCCGGGGGGAGGAGTCGGCGAGCAGTCTGACCACGAGCGCGAGGGCGACGACGCTCAGCACCGGGACGAGGAGACCGGCCTCGCGCAGCAGACCGAACGCTGCTCCACTGTTCATCGATGGACGGAGCCGAACGACATCTCCGAGGACGGTCACCGGCGCTCCAACCTGCGACCGGATCCAGCCGTCGACAAGCGCGTCTGCCGCGACGACGGCGACGACCAGAGCCGCGCTGACGACCAGTCGACCATGCTCTGGGGCGGGACCGTTCCTGCGAAAACGGCCCCGCCCCAGAGGCGTGACGTGCTCCAATTCGGGTCATCTCCTCATCGGGTGCAGGCCCGGCTGGTCGGCGCGGTCCCACACGGCACGGGGAACGACAAGCTCGAACTCACTTCATAACTTGCTGAAATGATAGCGCCATGCCGCGCGGCCTGCTTGCTCGGCGGGCCGCAGGCCGGACTGCGCGGCAGCCATCAGCTCGAGGGACGGAAGGCTGCGCTGGTCATCGTGGCCGTTGGCGACGAGGCAAGGGCTCAGGCCGCGTCCGCATGGAGGTGATCCCCAATTTCACCCAGGACACGATGACCGAGTTCGCGCGTCACCGACGCTTCGCAGCCACTTACGTCGCGGACGGCCGAGCTGGGAACTGCCTCCACGACCGGCTCGCCCTCCGGGTCGCGGTCGGGCGTGATGTGGGCGGCGTCGAGCAGCTCGTGGTGGCGCAAGCGTCACTCCGATCCAAACGACTCATCAGCGGCGCGAAGGATTCGCTTCGCCTGTCGTATCGCGGCCTCGGTCTCCTTCGGCGTCACGATGATCGCCTGGTAGTGGACCTTGTCCTTGACGCTGAGCAGTCGTTGCAGGTCATTCCTGACTCGCGAGCCTTCAGGCTGTCGATCCTGGGCGCGCTCGTCGGACCGGCTCCGGGACCGGCATGGACCTGGCCGGCCGGTGACTACGGTCCCAACGGGATCATGGGGCCGGGCGACATGGACCACGACGGGATGATGGGGCCGTACCATCCGGGCGGCCCGGGCGCCATCCCGTTCGCAACGCCCCAGCCCTCGCCGTCTCCCGGCATCTGATCATCCTCCCGCGCCGCGCACGGGCGCGCGCGGCGCTCCTCGCTGCGAGAGTCCATCGCTCCCCGACGCGGTGCGCCTGTCGGCTGGAGCAGCTTGGTGGGCGGAGCGTCGGGTTCTGTGGCCTGTCGGTTCGGAGGCCAAGCGGCGTCAGGCAGACTGGCCGGCGGTGCCCTCGGCGGGGCGGCGCCCGCGCCGGCGGAACGGCGTCATGAAGCGCCAGAAGATGTACGCGCCCGTGAGGCCGTAGCCCACGAGACCGATCGTGACGGCCGGGCCCGCGAGCGCCCCGTTCGTCGAGCTGACGAGAAACTCCGCCAGGGGAGCCATGAACTCCTGCTCGATCGCCTGGACACCAAGGAAGAGCGGCACGAAGTAGAGCGTCGCGCCGGCCACCAGGAGGAGACTCAGGCGGCGGTACGCTCGCGCGTCGTCATCCGCGTCCCAGAAGAGCTTGACGACGAGCGCCCAGAAGAAGAGCAGCGAAGCGAGCGGCGCGAAGACCGGGAACGTGAGGGTGAGGAACAGGCCAGGCAGCAGGAGGATGGTGCCTGCCGCGAACGTCACGAGCATGAGCGCGTCGCGAATGAGGACGTACGAGAGCCACCAGACGTCCGCCCCGAACCGCAGCGTGAGCCCGCGGAGGACACGCAGGACGTACGGCCGCCCGAAATGGAAGATGAGCGTCAGCGCCCAGAGCGTCGGCATGAAGTTCGCCAGCGTGATGACGAGCCACGCCTTGCCCCCGCTCACGAGCGAATCGACGAGCTCGGGGTTCATCTCCATCGGGTTCATCGTCGGGTCCATCGTTCCTGACCTTTCCGTGGCGGATTACTGGTCGATGGGCGCTCAGGCGTCGGCGGGCCGGCGCGGCGACCCCGCCTCGCGCAGGTTGTAGACGACAGCGGCCGCGCCGAGCGCACCGACGATCGCCATCGAGACGAACGTGATCGGGATCGCCCAGGCCGTGTTGCGCGACGTGACCATGAACGCGGCAAGGCCGTCGAGCGGCGCCGGCAGGCCGCCTTCGACGGCGAGAATGAACGGCACGATGTAGAGCGTCGCCCCGAGCGCGAGCAGATACGTCTGCCAGACGAAGTGGCGCTCGTCCGCGTCGCCGCGGGTGACGAGCTTGAGGACGAGCACCGCGAAGAGCGCCGACGCGGCCAGCGAGCCGGTGAGCGGCAGCGCAACCATCGTCACGACGTCCAGCAGGAAGAACTGGGAGCTCAGGACGAACCCGACGATCACGAGACCGTCGCGCAGGGCGAGATAGAGCAGCCACCACAGGTCGGCGCCGAGTCGAAGGGTGAACTTGGCGAGCGTCGTGAGCATGTAGCCCCGCGCCATGTGAAGCGCGACGACGAGCAGCCAGACGACGACGAGCGCGGCCGCGATCGTCCCCTCCAGGAATATCTCCGCTGCGCGGAAGAAGGCCGGGACGTCCTCGATCGAGATCATGCGAAGCCTCCTGAAGGCCCTGGGGGCGGTGAGGGGTGTGCGGCGGCCGGGCCGACCTGGGTCGCGGCCGGGCCGACCTGGGTCGCGGCCGCACGGACGGGCGGAACGAGCTCGACGTGGCTGAGCGAGTAGACCGCATCGCAGCGCAGGCAGCGCTCGGCCTCGGCGCGGGCGGTCGCCTCGTCGAACCCGGGCGTCGCCGCGAACGGCTCGCCGTCGCGGCCGTGCGGGGCGAGACGCGCCCGCGAGGACGTCGCGAGGCGCAGGACGAGCCTCGGCTCCGCAGGCGTCCGCCGACGAACCGCGGCGAACACCTCCGACTCGGGATCGGCAGCGCCGGCGATGAACCCGTGGATGGAGGCGGCCGCCCGGCGACCGTTCGCGACCGCCTCGATGACCGAGCGCGGACCAGTCACGACGTCGCCACCGGCGAAGACGCCGATCCGCCCGGTCTGGAGCGTGCGCGGGTGGGCGACGATCCCGGCCCAGCTCGAGATTTCGATCCCGGAGCCCTCCGGGAGGATCGAGGGGTCCGGCTCCTCGCCGATCGCGACGAGGAGCGTGCTCGCCTCGAACTCGAACTCGCTGCCCGGGACGGGTTCGTAGAGCGGCCGGCCGTCCGGACCGACACCCGCCGGTCGCTGCTCGCGGCAGACGACCCGGGTGAGCCGGCCGTCGCGTCCGTGCAGCTCGGCGACCGCCACCGCCTCGCGGATGACGATGCCCTCGGCCTCGGCCGCCTCGATCTCCTCGGGCTGGGCCGGCATCTCGGAGCGGCCGCGCCGGTAGAGGACGGTGACGCTGCTCGCGCCGGAACGCCAGGCGGAGCGGGCAGCGTCCATCGCCGTACTCCCGCCGCCGATGACGACGGCCGGACCCGCGAGCTGCGGCACCGGACCGAGGTTGACGTCGCGCAGGAAGACGGTCGCCGGTTGGACGCCGGTAAGCTCCTCGCCGGGCACGTCGAGCCGACGACTCTTGGAGGCGCCGGTCGCGACGAAGACGGCGGCGAATCCCTCGCGCTCGAGGTCGAGGAGCGAGAAGTCACGGCCCATCGCCACCCCGAGCCGGAGCTCCACCCCCAGGGCGAGGATCCGATCGATCTCGGCCCGGAGGATCGCCTTCGGGAGCCGGTACTCGGGGATCCCGACCGCCATCATTCCGCCCGGGACCGGCTGCGCCTCGAAGACCGTGATGCCATACCCAAGCCGAGCGAGGAAGTAGGCGGCCGACATCCCGGCCGGACCGCCGCCGACGACGGCGACCCGCTCCTTCCGCCGAACAGACGGTGGCTCGATCGGCGGCAGCTCGCCGAGTTCGGCGGCGGCGCGCTTGAGCGTCCGGATCGCGATCGGCTCATCGAGGACGCCGCGGCGGCAGACCGTCTCGCAGGGCGCCGTGCAGATGTAGCCGCAGGCCGACGCGAACGGGTTCACCTCGGCGGCGACAGCAAACGCCTCGTCGTACCGGCCGGTGGCGAGGAGCCCGATGTAGCGACCCGCGTCGGTCCCGGCGGGGCAGGCCTCCTGGCACGGGGCACGGAGTGGGGTAGCCGGGCGCTCGCCCCACGTGCGCCAGACCTGCCAGGACTCCGCCCGGTCGGCGGTCGCCCACGGCCGGAGGCCGCTCCAGGGGCTGACGCGGTCGTCGCGGAGGACTTCTCGGGTCAGCCCCGAGAGGGGGATCCAGCCGGTCGCTGGCGGCTCGGGCGCGGCCGCGAGGTTCGCCTCCGGCGCGACCGCCCAGGTCGCGTCCACCGAGAGACTCAAGACCTGCACGGGGCACTCCCGGATGCAGATACCACAGCCGACGCACGTCCCGACCTGGACCGGGTACTCCATCATCCACGGAGTGATCCCCGGACTGCCCGTTCCTGCCTCGATGCCCGGTCGGGTCGGGCGCGACATGTCGAGCGCGTGGACCGGGCAGAGGTCCATGCACGCTCCGCAGTTGAAGCAGCCGTCGCGCTCGAGGGTGATCCGGTATGCCATCTCGGCGCGAGCATCGCCCGTCCGAGGGTACGGGGCGACCTGCGGTCGGGTGATGTGGAGCCCACCCGTTCGGGTGGGCTCCGGTCGCGGTGGCACCGGTGACGAGCCGAGCCGGCCCCTCCGGCGGCGCTCAGGAGTCGCTCGGGTCTCGCGCGACCAGGCCCTCCCGCATCGCCCAGAGGGCCACCTCCGTGCGGCTCTCGGCGTGGAGCTTGGCGAGGATGTGCTTGAGGTGGTACTTGACCGTGTTCTCGCTGATCCCGAGAGCGGCGCCGATCTCCTTGTTCGAGGCACCCCGGGTGAGGTGCGTGAGGACCGCCCGCTCTCGGCCGGTCAGGCGTTCGGCCGGGCCTCTCAGGTCGCCGCCGGCCAGCCGCCCGAACTCATCGAGGATCCGCCGGGCGCTGGCCGGTGAAAGGGCGGCCTCGCCGCGCCCGACCGCCTCGACGAGCGCCCGCAGCTCCTCGCCCCGGACGTTCTTGAGCAGGTAGCCCGACGCGCCGGCCTTGACGGCGGCGAACAGGTCCTCCTCGTCCTCGGACACCGTGAGCACGACGATCGCCGTGCCCGGCAGCCGCCTGGTGATCTCGCGCGTCGCGGCGATCCCGCCGCTTGGCATCCGGACGTCCATCAGGACGAGGTCCGGAAGGAGCTCGCTCGCGAGCGTGACGGCCTCGGTGCCGCTCGCGGCCGCGCCGACGATTTCGTGACCCCAGGCGGCCAGGAGCGAGGCGACCCCGTCGCGGAAGAGCGCGTGGTCGTCGGCGAGGAGGATCCGCATCGCTCGACGTGCCGCCGGCCCGGTTCTCTCAGGCGTCGAACGCGATCGGCAGGGTGAGCCGAACGCGCGTGCCGCCGCCCGGCCGGCTCACGATCTCGACGCCGCCGTTCACCGATGCGGCCCGCTCGCGCATCGCCTCGAGGCCGTAATGAGGCCAGTCCGAGCGTCGGGGAGCGGCCGGATCGAACCCCTGCCCGTCGTCCTGCACGTCGATCGCGAGCGTCCGGTCCTCGCGCCCGACCTCGACCACCACGCGCCGGGCGGCGGCGTGTTTCCGCACGTTCGTGAGCGCCTCCTGGACGAGGCGGGCAGCCTGCGCCTCGGCGGCCGGAGCCAGCCGGGTCGCCTCAGCTTCGGCTGACGCGACGACCTCGACCGGGATCTTCGACGCCTCGCCGTACCGGCGGGCGTATTCCCGGATCGCCGGGACGATCCCGCCGCCCGGCTCGAGCGGCAGGCTCAGCCCGAGGATCTCGTCGCGGACGTCGACGTAGACGGAGCGAGCAGCCTCGCCCAGCTCGCGGACCTGGCCACGCGCCTCGCCAGCGCGCCCTGCGTCGAGAAGAGCGACAGCAGCCTCGGACTTCGTGCTCACGTAGCCGAGCACCTGGGCCAGGCCGTCGTGGAGCTCCCGGGCGATCCGGTTGCGTTCCTCGACCATGCCCAGCTCGCGGACGCGCCGGTAGAGACGCGCGTTCTCGATCGCGACCGCCGCCTGGCTCGCGAGGCTCTCGAGCGTCGAGACCTCGAGGGCGCCGAATGCTCGCTCGCCAGCCGAGGCGACCGCGAGGGTGCCCAGGACGCGGTCGCCGGCCTGGATCGGGACCGCGACCGCGGAACCGAGAAAGGCCGGATCCACGAACCGGCAGAGCGATGGCTGCACCCGGCCGTCACCGTCGAGACGGCCCGTGAGCAACGGGCACGAGCCGCCGCCCGGCGGGTGCGGGCAGCTCGCCGGTCCGGGGTGGAACGCGGCATCGGGGCCGGAGCGGGCGCGCGGCGCCAGGACCCCATCGTCGCTGGCGAGGCAGATCAGGGCGACGTCCCCGCCGAGAAGCCGGCGGGCTTGCTCGCTCACGGTGGCGAGGATCCGATCGAGATCACCGAGCGCGGCGACCGCGAGACTCACTCGCTGGAGGGCAGCCGTCGCGGCACCGCGCGCCTCGAGCTCGCGGTTCTGGCCGGCCAGCGTCGCGGTCAGCCGGTCGAACCTGCGGAAGAGCGCTCCGGCCACGACGACGGCCCCACTGAGGAGCAGCGCACCGAGGAGCGCGACGTGCACAGGCGGCGGCAGCGTCTCGGACAGGACGCTGTCCTGGAGCGCCTCGAGGACCAGGACGCCGAACATGGGCACTAGGACCCAGGCCCAGCGCCGGGAGAGTGACGGCATGTCGGCGCCTCGTGCGGTAACCCGGCCTTGATGCTACTCCAGCCGCGGGTCGGGCAGCGGCACGGTGGTCTCGGTCGCGTCGGCCGGGGAGGCTCGAACTCCAGCCAAGAGCGGGCAGCGGCACGCCGACGGGTCATGGCTGTCGGCCACCGCCGGGCTGCCGGAGCGTCATGTTCAAGAGGCCCTCTGTTGGTCATGAAAGGTGCCCTATGTCACTGCGTCGGACGCGCCCGGCGCGGTTGACTTCAGAGCATGCAGCCCACCGACCGTCCCGCTCCCCTGACCGCGCAGGCACGGCCACTCGCCCTGGCACGGCCGCGCATGACCATCCGTAGAGTCCTCCGCGTCCTGGGGCCCGCCTGGGTCGTCATGCTGGCCGACGTCGACGCCGCGAGCGTCCTCACCGCCGCGAAGGCCGGGAGCGACTTCGGGTACGCCATGCTCCTGCCGCTCGCGGCACTCATCCCCGTCCTCTATCTCGTCCAGGAGATGACGGCCCGGCTCGCGATCGGTACGGGTCTCGGGCATGCCGAGCTCATCCGCGAGCGCTACGGCTTCCGATGGGGAGCGATCGCGGTCGTCTCGATGGTCATCATCGACCTGCTCGCGTACGTGGCGGAGTTCGCCGGCATCGTGCTCGGAGCGAGCCTCGTCGGGATCCCGGCCGGACTTGCCGTGATGGGTGCCCTCGCCCTCCACTCGGTCATGGTGCTCACTGGGAGCTACCGGCGCTTCGAGCTCATCGCGATCGTGCTGTCGCTCGCGCTCTTTGCCTTCGTCTGGCTCGCGGTCGCCCTCGGGCCCGAGCCGGGGGCGATCATCGCCGGGCTGTCGCCGGCCCAGCCGTTCGATCGACCGGGGTATCTCGACCTCGTCGTGGCGACTGTCGGTGCGGTGATCATGCCCTGGATGCTCTTCTACCAGCAGGCCGCCACGGTCGACAAGGGCCTTGGGCCGGAGGATCTTCCCGCCGCCCGCTGGGAGACCCTCATCGGCGCGATTGCGAGCGAGGTGCTCATGGCGGCGGTCGTCATCGCGGCGGCGGCCGCGACTGCCGCGGGGGCGGCCGGTGCCGAGGACAACGTCGTCGGAGGACTCGCGCTCCCGGCCGGGCTGGCCAACCTCGCGGGGGGTTGGTCCGGGCTCCTGATCGCGGTGGGGATGATCGGATCCGGCCTGCTGGCCGCCGTCGTCATCTCGCTCTCGTCCGCCTGGGCCTGGGCGGAGCTGTTCCGCTGGCCGCGCAGCCTGAACCTGTCGCTGCGCCAGGCGCCGGCCTTCTATGCCCTCTACCTCGTGGAAGTCGTCCCGGCTGCGGTCGTCGCCCTGGTCGCGCAGGACCTCGTGTCGGTCGTGATCGACGCGATGATCCTCAACGTCGTCGTCCTGGCGGTCCCGCTGGCCTTCCTCGTCCGGCTGTCGAGTGACCGGACCC
Source organism: Chloroflexota bacterium (assembly GCA_021801545.1). Classification (GTDB taxonomy): domain Bacteria; phylum Chloroflexota; class Limnocylindria; order Limnocylindrales; family CSP1-4; genus JAKAHU01. The sequence continues at coordinate 10,451 of JAJYXX010000091.1, forward strand.
TGCTCGGGCCGCTGGCCAACTCCCGTCGACGAACGGTCGTCCTCTGGGCACTCACCGCCGGGCTGCTCGTTCTCGGCCTGACGAGCACGTTCGGGATCATCCGCGGGGGAGCCTGAGGGCCCTGCGGCCGACCGGGAGGATCGCCCCTCGGCGTCCTGGTTCCGTCGCCCGTCGGCGCTGGCGACCGTCAGGACTGCGGGCGCTGGACGAGCTGGTAGCCTGATGCCTCCCAGGCGATCATCCCGCCGTCGAGCTCCCAGACGTTCGTGTAGCCGAGCCCGAGGAGCGCCTCGGCGGCGATCGTACTCATCCGGCCGCTGCGGCAGTAGACGAGGATCTTCGCGTCCTTCGCGGGTGGAAGCTCGCCGAGCCGGTTTGCCACCTGGTCGTAGGGGATGAACAGGTCGGTGCCGTCGATCTCGCCCTCGTAGGGGATATGGACATTGACGAGAACGAAGTCTTTCGCCTTGAGCATGTCCGTCAGCCGCGCAGGCGAGACGCTCGTGTAGCTCCCGCCGTCGGCGACGACCGTCATCTCGCCGGAGGCGGCGGGATTCGAGCCGGCCGGAGCGGCGCTCGAGCCGGGCGTGCCAGATCCGCCGGCACATGCGGTGGCGGTGAGGGCGACGATGACGAGGAGCGCCGGGAAGGCCGTCCGCCGAGCCGATGCGCGGCGGGTCGGCGCGCGACGACCGGGCACGGGGGCCGGTGCCGAGTCCGGCGGAAGGTCGGGTGATCGGAGGAGCGAGTGAGCGTTCATCGAGTACGGGTCTCCCAGCCGAGGACGTTCAGGCGGATCGCGACGGCGACAGGGTACTCCCGATCGCGATCGCCACTGCAGCGCCGACGATCGCCCAGAGCACCGGGATGCCGGCGAAGCGGACGAGCACCGGCAGGCCGAGCGCCGGGACGAGAAACGTCGCGGCCACCGATCCAACGGCGCCTGACGCGAGCACGAGCTGGATCG
>JAJYXX010000279.1:0-4339 GCA_021801545.1 Chloroflexota bacterium
GTTTGGTACGATCCACGACCCAGCGCCGTCTGCGTCCACGAGCGCCACACCCCCGAAGGATCCGAACCGCTTGTCGATCTCCACGCACCCGCAGGACCGAACCACGCACCCCGTGCACCGCGCGCCTACGGAGCCCGACGCCCCCGGCGTCACGGCAGCTCGGGCGACCGGCCCCGCCGTCCGGCTCGAAGGCATCGTCAAGCGCTTCGGCGAGGTCGAGGCGGTGGCCGGCATCGACCTCGAAGTCGGTGACGGAGAGTTCTTCTCGATGCTCGGCCCGTCCGGCTCGGGCAAGACAACGACACTCCGGATGATCGCAGGCTTCGAGCTGCCGACCACCGGCCGGATTCTCCTCCACGGCGAGGACGTCAGCCAGCGCCCGCCCTTCGAGCGGGACGTCAACACGGTCTTCCAGGACTACGCCCTCTTCCCCCACATGAACGTGGCCGACAACGTCGGCTACGGGCTGATGGTCCGCAAGGTGCCGCGGGCCGAGCGGCAGCGACGGGTCGCCGATGCGCTCCGGATGGTCCGCCTCGAGGGCTATGACCAGCGCCGACCCTCGCAGCTGTCGGGCGGGCAGCGCCAGCGGGTGGCCCTGGCGCGCGCGCTCGTCAACCGGCCACGCGTGCTCCTCCTCGACGAGCCGCTCGGGGCGCTCGATCTCAAGCTCCGCGAGGAGATGCAGATCGAGCTCAAGGCGATCCAGCACCAGGTCGGCATCACGTTCATCTACGTCACCCACGACCAGGTGGAGGCGCTCACGATGAGCGATCGCCTGGCCGTCTTCAACCGCGGCCGGATCGAGCAGATCGGCACCCCGGCCGAGGTCTACGAACGGCCCGCCACCGTCTTCGTCGCCGGGTTCGTGGGCACCTCGAACCTGCTCGCCGGCGAGGCCGCCCGAGCGATCGTGGGGGCGGAGGGGACGTTCACGGTCCGGCCCGAGAAGATCCGCCTGGCCGACCCGGACGAGACGCCCGCCGCCGACGAGCTGTCGGTGACCGGACGGATCCGGGAGGTCGCGTACCTGGGGTCCGACACCCGCTACCACGTTGCGCTCGACGTCGGCGGCGAACTCGTGGTCACCCAGCAGAACCTCGCGACATCGTCGATGGAGGCCCTGGCCGCGCAGGGGCGGGCGGTCCGGCTCGCCTGGAAGCGCCAGCACACGCTCCCCGTCGCGCAGTGATGGGGTCCGGTCTGGATCGGAGCGCAGGAGGAGGAGAAACGATGACGACCCGCAGGACCGCTGCCCTGGCGGCGGTGTTCGCCCTGCTCGTTGGCGCCTGCACGGGCGGCGGCGCGACGACCGCACCGTCGGCGAGCGAGCCGGCCAGCGTCGCCCCGAGCGCACCGGGCAGCGCCCCGGCCGAGTCGGCGGGCGCCGCCCCGAGCTCGAATCTGCCCACCTCGATCGGGCCCGGCGAAGGCCAGTTGAACCTGATCATCTGGCCGGGCTATGCCGAGGACGGCTCGAACGTCAAGGAGTACGACTGGGTCCATCCGTTCGAGAAGCAGACCGGCTGCCAGGTGAACCTGAAGCCGGCCAACACCTCCGATGAGATGGTCACCCTGATGCGCCAGGGCGGCGGCACCGTCTACGACGGCGTCTCGGCCTCCGGTGACGCGACGAACCGGCTGATCGCCAACGGCGACGTGGCCGAGATCAACCCGGCGCTCATCCCCGACTGGAACGACATCGCCCCGTTCCTCCAGTCCCCGCCGCACAACACGGTGAACGGCAAGCACTACGGCGTCTCCCACGGCTGGGGCGGCAACCTGCTGATGTACCGGACCGATATCGTGAAGCCGGCCCCGACGAGCTGGGACGTCGTCTTCGACCCGACCGCTTCGAAGCCCTACCAGGGCAGGATCACTGCCTACGACAGTCCGATCTACATCGCGGACGCTGCGCTCTACCTCAAGGCCCACAACCCGGAGCTCGGGATCACCGATCCCTACGAGCTGACCAAGCCCCAGTTCGACGCCGCGGTCGCCCTGCTCAAGCAGCAGCGGCCCTGGGTCGGCAAGTACTGGTCGCTCTACACCGACGAGATCGACAACTTCACGAACGGCACGACTGTCGTGGGCACGACCTGGCCATACCAGGTGAACACGCTCAAGGCGTCCGGCGTTGCGGTCGACGCGGTCGTGCCGAGCGAAGGGATGACCGGCTGGGCGGACACCTGGATGATGTCGGCCAAGGCCCGGAACCCGAACTGCATGTACCTCTGGATGGGCTGGATGGTCACCAAGGAGGTCCAGGCGCAGGTCGCGGAGTACTTCGGCGAGGCCCCGGCCAACCCGAAGGCGTGCGAGATCCTCGACAAGACGTACGGCTCGTACGGCGTGAAGGATTTCTGCAAGCTCTACCGCGTCACCGACGAGAGCTTCTACAACGCGATCAGCTTCTGGAAGACACCGCTCCAGGACTGCGGTGACAGCCGCGGCCAGACCTGCGTCGACTACTCGATCTGGACCCAGAAGTGGACCGAGATCAAGAGCTGACCTCGGCCTGAACATGTATTGCCGACCGGGGGCCGCCCACCGGCTCCCGATCGGCTGAGCCAACTCCGCACGAGCCCTCACGACGCGAACCCCCACGATGACGCCCGCCACGACCGCTGCACCGGGGCCGCCGGCCAGCCTTCGCCGACGCCTCCTGGCGACCCTCTACCGGCATCCGCGAACCCAGCTCCTGATCCTTCTGACGCCGCCGGCCGGCTGGTTCGGCGTCGTCTACCTCGGCTCGCTCGCGATCCTGCTCGTCGCCGCGTTCTGGTACCTGGACCCGGCGACCTCGGCCGTCGTCCGTGAGTTCAGCCTGACAAACTTCGAGCGCCTGATCGGCGAACCCGTCTACCGCACGGTCGCCCTCCGGACGCTGACGGTGGCATTCCTGGTGACGCTCGCCGACATGGTGATCGCGTTCCCGATCGCCTACTACATGGCCCGGGTCGCGGCGCCCCGGCTGCGCTCGGTCCTGTTCATGCTCGTCCTGCTGCCGCTCTGGTCGAGCTACCTCGTTCGCGTCTACGCCTGGCGGGTCATCCTTGCCCCAAACGGGCTGATCGACTGGACGGTCCAGCAGCTCGGGCTGCCCGGCTTCAGCCCGGGCGTCTCGGACTTCTCGATGTGGCTCGTCTTCAGCTACATCTGGCTGCCCTACATGATCCTGCCGATCTACACCGGGCTCGAGCGGATCCCGAACTCGTATTTCGAGGCCTCGGCCGACCTCGGCGCGCGGGGTGCCACCACCTTCCGGAAGGTCGTCCTGCCGATCGTGCTGCCGGCCCTCGTGGCCGGCTCGATCTTCACGTTCTCGCTGACGCTGGGCGACTACATCACCCCGACGCTCGTCTCCAACAGCCAGTTCATCGGCAACGTGATCTACGAGAGCCAGGGCGTCTCCAACAACGTGCCGTTCGCCGCCGCGTTCGCGACGGTGCCGGTCCTGATCATGGCCGTCTACCTGTTGATCGCCCGCCGGCTCGGCGCGTTCGAGGCGCTCTGATGGAGGCGGTGTCATGAGCCGGATCGGGCTGCGGATTGCGGCGGGCGCGGTCCTGGCGTTCCTCTACATCCCGATCATCGTCATCGCGCTCTACGCCTTCAACGCCGAGCGCACGCAGGCCTGGCCGATCCGGCAGTTCAGCACGGAATGGTTCGGTGCCGCGCTCGACAACCCGTCGGTGCGCGACGCACTCGTGCTCTCGGTCCAGGTCGGCCTCTCGGCCACCCTGATCGCCCTCGTCCTCGGCTCGCTCGCGGCGTTCGCGGTCCACCGCTTCCACTTCTTCGGCCGCGACGCGATCTCGTTCGCCCTCGTCCTGCCGATCGCCCTGCCCGGCATCGTCACCGGCATGGCGCTGAACGCGACGATCAACACGGCCGGGATCGGCTTCACCCCGTTCACGATCGTCGTGGGCCACGCGACGTTCTGCGTCGTCGTCGTCTACAACAACGTGATCGCCCGGCTGCGCCGCTCATCGCGTTCGATCGAGGAGGCCTCGATGGATCTCGGGGCGGACACCTGGCAGACGTTCCGCCACGTGACCTTCCCCGTCATCCGGTCGGCGCTCCTCGCAGGCGGCCTGCTCGCCTTCGCCCTGTCGTTCGACGAGATCATCGTGACGACGTTCACAGCCGGCACCCAGGAGACGATCCCGATCTGGATCCTCAACCATCTCCGGCAGGCGAATCAGCGCCCGATCGTCAACGTCGTGGCGGTCTTCCTCATCCTGCTCTCGGCGATCCCGGTCTACCTCTCGCAGCGGCTCTCCCGGGACGGCGGGGCCGGCCCGACATCCCGCTGACGGGAGCGAGCCGGCCACCG
>JAJYXX010000279.1:4439-11365 GCA_021801545.1 Chloroflexota bacterium
CGATCGTCAACGTCGTGGCGGTCTTCCTCATCCTGCTCTCGGCGATCCCGGTCTACCTCTCGCAGCGGCTCTCCCGGGACGGCGGGGCCGGCCCGACATCCCGCTGACGGGAGCGAGCCGGCCACCGCGAGCCGGCCACCAACAGTCGGGGGACCACGACCTGAGGTCCGGCGAGCCCGTCCTACCAGCGGATCCCGGCCGGCAGGACGGCGCCGAACAGGCCGGCCATGAGGATCGCCGACGGGGCGGCGATGGCGATCAGCCTGTGAGCGAGCAGAGCGAGTCGATTCCTGGTGTCGGGCACGATCGACCTCCGGGCGGCGACACGCGCCGCGCTCCACGGCGGTGGACCATCTCCGCTGCGTGCCCGTCCTGATCCGCCGATGGCCATTCTGCACTTCGGCGCTTAGCTGCGACGTATCGGCCGGTTACGCTCCCGGCGACCAGGGATACCGCAGGGATCCGGGGCACCCCGGCCGGCGGGCTACCCCACCGGGTTCGCCGTCACCGTCCCGGTCGGTCAGCCGTGGTGCATCCCCGGCTTGTAGTCGGGGGCGAGGAACTTCTCCGGGTCCTCCCTGAAGTCGAGCAGGCAGCCCTTGCCGCAGAAGTAGTACGTCGTCCCCTCGTGCTCGGCCGTGTACGGCGCATCGTTCGTCTCGACTTCCATCCCGCACACCCGGTCGATCGCGGTTGCCATCATGAGTTCCTCCGCTGAAACGGTGCCCAGCTGGTCGCCGAGGCGCCGGCGCATCGATCGGACGAGTGCCGATCCGTACTCCCCGGGAGTATAGCGCTCCGATCGTCCCCGGGGCCAGACGCGTTCGGCCGAGCCACCCGACCGAGCCCTTGCGGCCGAGCCGTTGCGGCGAGCCGTTCGGCCGGTCTGCCCGGCCAGGTGTGCCCGGCCAGGCCGCCCGCCGACGCTGGCCCCGAGAGCGTGCCGGTGGAGCCGGTGGTATCCTCGGACCCAGAGAATCACCGGTGCGCCCCGCCTGGGATCACGAGAGTCTGCACCTGGGTCGCGCGGCCCCGGCCCCCTCCGCCGTCACGCTCGTCCCGACCACGGACTACCGCGCCCCCCCCAGGGTGCCCCGAGCGCAGCATCGGACCGGGAGGATCATCGTGACCTACGTCGATCGAACCCTCAGCTGTGTCGACTGCGACGTCGAGTTCATCCACTCGGCCGCGGACCAGGAGTACTACGCGCAGAAAGGGTTCGTCTCAGACCCGAAGCGCTGTCCGAGCTGCCGTGCCAGCCGTCGCCAGGCGCGCGAGGGCGGCTACGACGTCCGCGAGATCGGTGGGCCGCGCGGCTACGAGCGCGGTGAACGCCCCGAACGCGAGTACTTCGCGGTGATCTGCTCGCGCTGCGGCAACCAGGCCCAGGTCCCGTTCAAGCCACGGATGGATCGCCCGGTTTACTGCTCCGACTGTTTCCGGGCCGTCAAGCCGCAGTAGGCGTTCGGCGCGCGAAGGACCGACATGAGTAGCGACCGGCTGTCCGGCGGCGCGCCACGAGGGCGAACACCACCGCACCAGCCGGTCGCGACTGACGAGCCGGCCCGGTGCCGGCCGTCCCGACTCGCTGACAGGAGATACTCACCGGCGCCCCGAAAGGTTCGCTGGCGCCGCCGGTCGTCAGAGCCGGAAGACGTCGCCCGCCCGAAGCCGGACGCGCCGGCGTCCCTGCCAGACGGTGACGCGCGCCCGTCCCTGGACCTGCCACGATCCGCCGCGCCCCACGAGCGCCGTCTCCTCGTCGATGCCCAGGATCGTGGTCCCGCGGGGCGCCTGGAGCGCCACGAACGCCGCGAACGCCTCGGGAAACCGGTCGTAATGCGGGAGGACGGCGGCGCCGCCCACGACGCCGAGCGCCGTCTGCCAGCGCAGCGGGAACGGCAGCACCCGGCGGCGAAGCCGTGGCTGGCGCGAGGCGAGAACCATCGCCCCGGCCGAGCAGCCGGCGAGCACCGCGCCGCGGGCGTGGGCGTCGAGGGCGGCGTTCCAGACGAGGCTCCCCTCGAGCATGTGCAGCAGATGCTCCGGCTTACCACCCGAGAAATAGCGGCGCGGGTCGACTACGTGCGGCTGAACGTTGTCGCCCGGCTCGCCCGCTGACGGGCGCTAGATCCGGTCGCCCGTGGCGTCGCCGGTGATCAGCGTGTAGAGAAGCGCCAGCTCGGTGTGGAGCCGGTTCTCGGCCTGGTCCCAGACGCGCGACTGGCCGCCGTCGATCACCGCGTTCGTCACCTCCTCGCCGCGATGGGCGGGCAGGCAGTGGAGGAAGATCGCGTGACGAGCGGCGCGGGCCATGAGTGACGCGTCGACCGTGAAGCCCCTGAACGCCTCCCGCCGGGCGGCCTGCTCGGCCTCGCGACCCATCGAGGTCCAGACGTCGGTGTAGATCGCGTCGGTGCCCTCGACCGCCGCCAGGGGATCGTTCGTCAGCTCGATCTCGCCCCCTGTTGCCGCCGCCATCTCCCGGGCGCCCGCGATGATCACCGGATCCGGCTCGTAGCCGGCCGGCGTCGCGACCACCAGCCGGAAGCCGGCCAGGGCCGCTGCCTGGGCCAGCGAGTGGCAGACGTTGTCGCCGTCGCCGACGTAGGCGAGCCGGCACCCGGCGAGCGTGCCGAACTCCTCCTCCAGGGTCATCACGTCGGCCAGCGCCTGGAGCGGATGGTGCTCGTCGGTCAGGGCGTTGACGACCGGGATCGAGGCGTTCGCGGCCAGCTCCTCCACCGTCGCCTGGGCGAACGTACGGACCGCGATCGCCGACAGGTAGCGCGACAGGACGCGGGCGGTGTCGGCGATCGTCTCGCCGCGACCGAGCTGGAGCTCATCGGGGCGCAGGACGATCGGGAGCATGCCGAGTCCGTAGGCCGCCGCCTCGAGGCTCACCCGGGTCCGGGTGGAAGGCTTGTCGAAGATCATGCCGACCCGGCCGCCCGGGATCGCCTCGCGGAAGGCTGCCGGCTCGCGCTTCGCGCGGTGTGCCAGGCCGAGGACGAGACGGAGTCCCTCCGGGCCGAGGATGTCGAGGGTCAGAAAATGGCGGACCGGAGCGGGATCGCCACCGCCGGTCGGGGCATCGCCGCCGTGCGAGGTGCCACCGCCGGTCGGGGCATCGCCGCCGTGCGAGGTGCCACCGCCGGTCGGGGCATCGCCGCCGTGCGAGGTGCCACCGCCGGTCGGGGCATCGCCGCCGTGCGAGGCACCTCTCGTCGGATCGTCTCCCGGGCCTGTCGTGGCGGACCCGGCATCGGTGGTCATCTTCATCTCCTCCGGCGTGGCTCGCCGGAGCGGGCGCTCGCGGCCCGCTCCGAACGTGAGGCGGTCAGGTGGACGTCGGCGCCGTTTCGCGGGCGACGCGGACGATCGGTTCGAGGAGGCTCACGAGCGACGGACCGCGCGCCTCTTCGAGCTCGTACCGGACGCGAACGACCGGCTTCTCGAGCCGCAGGATCCGCGTCAGATCGATCGGCGTGGCGGCCAGGACGACGTCGACCGGCATCGCGTTCAGCGTCGCCTCAAGTTCACGCATCTGGGCGGGACCATAGCCCATCGCGGGCAGGAGCGGCTCGAGGGCCGGATACCGGCGCAGTGTCTCGGCCAGGCTGCCGGTCGCGTACGGCCGCGGGTCGATGACGAACGCCGCCCCGAACCGGCGGGCGGCCACGATCCCGGCCCCGTACGTCATCCCGCCGTGGGTGAGCGTCGGGCCGTCTTCGACGACCGCGACGCGCCGGCCGGCGATCTCGCACCCGATGAGGCTGAGCGTCGAGCGCGCCTCGATGACGGCCGCGACCGGGTTGACCGCCTCGATGTTCCGGCGGACGGCGGCCAGCCCGGCGGCGTCCGCGGAGTCGATCTTGTTGATCACGACGACGTCCGCCAGCCGCAGATTCGTCTCACCGGGGTGGTACGTCAGTTCGTGGCCCGGCCGGAGCGGGTCGGCGACAACGATGTGCAGATCGGGCCGGTAGAACGGCAGATCGTTGTTACCGCCGTCCCACAGGATGACGTCCGCCTCCCGGTCGGCCTCGCGCAGGATCGCCTCGTAGTCGACGCCCGCGTAGACGACCCGCCCGACGTCGAGGTGGGGCTCGTACTCCTCGCGCTCCTCGATCGTCGCCCGCTGGCGGTCGAGATCCGCGTAGGTGGCGAAGCGCTGGACCCGCTGGGCGGCGAGGTCACCGTAGGGCATCGGGTGACGGACGACGACGACCTTCAGACCGGATGCCTCGAGCAGGGCGGCCACCCGGCGGCTCGTCTGGCTCTTGCCGGCGCCCGTCCGCACGGCGCAGACGGCCACGACCGGACGACGGCTGCGCAGCATCGTCCGGCGCGGGCCGAGGAGTGCGAAGTCCGCCCCGGCTGCCATCGCCCGCGAGGCGGCGTGCATGACGTGCTCATGGCTGACGTCGCTGTAGGCGAAGACGACCTCGTCGACCCGCCCGTCCCGGACGAGCCGCTCGAGCTGCTCCTCGGGCACGATCGGGATCCCCTTCGGGTAGCGCGGACCGGCCAGGAGCGCCGGGTAGACTCGGTCGGCGATGCCGGGGATCTGGGTCGCAGTGAAGGCGACCACCTCGACCGATGGATCGCCGCGATAGACGACGTTGAAGTCATGGAAGTCGCGGCCGGCGGCTCCCATGATGACGACACGGCGAGGTGCCATCTCCGACATCCTTTCCCGGGGGTCGCGGGATGATGGGGCGACCCGACCCGGCAACTCCGAGGATAGGCGAGCCGGTGCTCCGCCGTGAGCCCAGCAGTTGTCCTGGGCCGAATCTGGCGGCCGGGCCCGGGGCCCGGTAGGGCCGAGCGTCCCCACCGGGCGGGCCGGTTGGTCGGGCGACCCCGAACGGGCGGGCGGAAGGTCCGGAGAGGCCCCGCTCGACGGCACCGCGGGGGGGCACAGTGCGGGAGCGGGGCCTCTCCGGACGCCCGTCGGCGGCAAGCTCCCGGTCGAACCGAGAACCATCGCCGACGACGGTACGCAGAGTCTACGATATGCTGCGTGACCTTGTGGAACATTTCGTGAGGCTCAGGCGTGGAGTTCGGGCAGGGGGTCCGGGCGTGACCAGGGTTGACCGCGGGCGGGCCACGGACTGGACCGGCCTCGGCGAGGCGAGCACGCTGCTCGGCATCGCCCGCGGCACGCTCCGGGCCCGAGAGGATCGACACCCCCAGCAACCGGAGTTCAGCCCATGACGCTCACCCGTCCCGACCTTGCCACCACCGTGCCGGGCGACCATCGCCTGCGGCGGCTCCGCGCCACCCCCGCCCTGCGCGCCCTCGTCCGCGAGACACGCCTGGACCCCGCCGGGCTCGTCGCCCCGCTGTTCGTCCACGGGCGTCCGGGCTCGGAGCCGATCGCCTCGCTGCCGGGCCAGGCGAGGCTCGACCTCGACGGGACGATGGCCGCCGCCCGGGAGCTCGCCGAGCTCGGCATCGGGGGCGTCCTTCTGTTCGGGATCCCGGACGCGAAGGATCCGGATGGCAAGTCCGCCGCTGACCCGGCCGGCCCGGTCCCCCGGGCGCTCCGGGCGCTCCGGACGAGCGGCCTGCCGCTCGTCCTGATGGCCGACGTCTGCCTCTGCGAGTACACGACCCACGGCCACTGCGGGATCCTCGACGGGGACCGGATCGCGAACGACCCCTCGCTCAGCCGGCTCGCCGATGCCGCGGTCGCCTACGCGGCGGCGGGCGCCGACATCGTCGCGCCCTCGGCGATGCTCGACGGCCAGGTGCTCGCGATCCGGGAAGCACTCGACCGGACCGGCCACGCTGACACCGCGGTCATGGCCTACGCCTCCAAGCACGCCTCGGCCCTCTATGGTCCCTTCCGCGACGCGGCCGGTTCGACCCCCGCCTTCGGCGACCGGCGCAGCTACCAGATGGATCCCGCGAACGGCCGCGAGGCGATGCGCGAGCTGGCAACCGACGCGACCCAGGGCGCCGACATCCTGATGGTGAAACCGGCGATCACCTCCCTCGACCTGCTCGCCCTCGCCCGCGAGCGGTTCGATCTTCCGCTCGCCGCCTACCAGGTCTCCGGTGAGCTCGCGATGCTCGAGGCGGCCGCCGAACGGGGCTGGATCGACCGGCGTCGAGCGGCCCTCGAGCTGCTGACCGCGATCGCCCGCGCCGGGGCCGACATCATCATCACCTACCTCGCCGCCGACGCGGCCCGCTGGCTCCGGGAGGAGAACCGATGAACCGGCGCTACGTCCACGCGCTCGCCCTGGGCCTCGATCCCACCTGGCGACACCTTCCGGCCGCAGAGCGGCGGCGCAGCGCGGACGCGTTCGCCGACGCGCTCGACGCGGACCCCGAGGTCGTCACCGTCACGTACTCGATGATCGGGCTCCAGGCCGGGGCCGACCTCCTCGTCTGGCGCCTCGCCGGCTCGCTCGACGAGCTCGAGCTGGCGGCGGCCCGGACGCTCCGGAGCGGGCTCGGCCGCTGGCTGACCGTCCGCGAGAGCTTCCTCGGCCTGATCGGCGACTCGCAGTACGTCACCCGGCCGACGAGCCAGGAGCAGTCGCTCTTCGAGGGTGAACGGAGTCGCTACCTCATCGTCTACCCGTTCACGAAGTCGGCCGACTGGTACCTCCTCTCGCGCGAGGTGCGGCAGGGCTCGATGAACGAGCACATGCGAGTCGGGCGAGCCTACCCCCAGGTCCGCCAGCTCCTCGCCTACTCATTCGGGCTCGACGACCAGGACTTCCTCGTCGCCTACGAGACCGACGATCTGCCGGCCTTCGGCGCGCTCGTCCGGGACCTCCGGGCGACCGATGGGCGCCGCTCGACCGTCCGCGACACCCCGATCCTGACGGCGATCCAGCGCCCGATCGGCGAGATCCTGGAGCTTCTGGGCGCCGGGGAGGAATCGCTCGACAGCGAGTCGCTCGCCA
>JAJYXX010000023.1 GCA_021801545.1 Chloroflexota bacterium
CTCGGATGCGCGTCCAGACCGCCGGCGAGCCACGGTGAGACGCTCGACGTTGTGGCTCGCGGCACTCGCCGTCGACGTTGTCGCCGGCGAGCCGCCGGCTGCGATCCACCCGGTCGTGGTCTCCGGTCGGCTGATCGCGGCGTTCGAGGGCGGCGCTACCGGTCGGCGGGGACCCGGGGCGGCCCTGGGGCGCGGCATCCTCCTGGTCGCAGTGCCGGCCGGTCTTGCTGCCGGTGTCGGATGGCTCGTCGAGCGGATCCGTCCGACGTGGCTGCGCTTTGCGCTCGCCGTCTGGCTCCTCAAGTCGTCGTTCGCGCTCAAGGCGCTCCTGAAGGCGGGCGATCGGACCGAGCGCGCCCTGGCGAACGGTGGACCGGCCGCCGCACGGGCCGAGCTTCGGGCGCTGGTCAGTCGGCCGGTCGACGATCTCGAGGACGGTCACATCATGTCGGCCATCGTCGAGTCGCTGGCCGAGAACCTGTGCGACTCATACGTGGCGCCGCTCTGGTGGTTCGCCCTCGGCGGCCTCCCTGCCACACTCGCCTACCGGGTCGTCAACACCGCCGATGCGATGGTCGGCTACCACGGGGCCTACGAGCAGCTCGGCAAGGCCGCGGCACGCCTCGACGATCTCGTCAACGTCGTTCCGGCGCGGCTCGCGGCCGCATCCCTGATCGCCGCGGCGCCGCTCGTCGGTCAGGACGCGCGACGGGCCTGGCGGGTCGGGCGGCGCGATCACGGGCTCACCGAGAGTCCGAACGCCGGCTGGCCGATGGCGACTGCGGCCGGTGCCCTCGGAGTCTGGCTCGAGAAGCCGGCCACCTACCGGCTCGGCCACGGCGGCCGGAGCCTCGTCGTCGGCGACGGGGTAACGGCCAGGCGCCTCGTGCTGGCGGCGGCGGCTCTTGCCAGCGCGGCGTTCGTCGTCCTCGATCGGCGCCGTGGCTAGACGACGGGGGCCCAGGCTCGTGGCCCACGGCGGGGCTCCCGCCGGCTGGCTCGACGTTGGCGTGAACCTGAACCCGCTCGGGGTTCCCGACGCGATTCGCCAGGTGGTGGCGACCGTCCGGTTCGACCGCTACGCCGACCTCGATCCCCGGGCGGCCGAGCGGCACCTTGCCGCCGATGCCGGCGTGGCGGCATCGGCGGTGCTCCTGACGGCGGGCGCCAGCGAAGCCCTCCGGTTGATCGCGGCCACAGAACTTCGGCCGGGCGGCCGCGCGCTGATCGCCGGTCCGACCTACGGCGAATACGCGCGCCTGGCCGTCCTGAGCGGAGCCGATGTCGCGGAGTGCCGCGCCACGCCGCCGGGTTTTCGCCCGCCCGTGTCCGCTCTCGAACGTGCCCTCCGCCGCTCGGGCCCCGTCGTCGCCTTCGTCTGCGATCCGAACAACCCGACCGGACGAGCCCTCGCGCCCGCGGACCTTCGCAGGCTGGTGGACGCGCTCGGGGACCCGGCCAGCCGGCAGCCCCGACTTCTGGTCATCGACCAGTCGTTCGAGCCGTTCGCCGACCGTCGGTCGCCCGTGGGCGAGTTGCTCGCCACCGGACGCGTCGTCGTCGTGCGGTCACTGACCAAGCTCCTCTCGAGCCCTGGCATCCGGGTCGGCTACGTCATCGGCCCGCCGCGCCTGGTGTCGCGGCTGCGCTCGCTTCGCGATCCCTGGCCCGTCGGGGCGCACGCGATCGCGGCCGCCTCCGCCGCGACGTGGACGCTCGATCCGGCGGCCCGGCGTCAGATCCGGGAGTGGCGACGAGCGCTCGCCGACGGGCTCCGGGCACGCGGGCTCCGCCCCCACCCGTCGACCGCGAACTTCCTCCTGGTCGAGGTCGGCCCCGCAGCAGAGGCGCTCGTCGCGCAGGCAGCCCGCCGACGCGTCGGCATCCGCTGGTGTGCCAACTTCGGGCTGCCGGGCTTCGTTCGCCTGGCCGTCCGGCCGCCGGCCGAGCAGGAGCGCCTCTTCGCCGTGCTCGACGCGATCCTGCCCATGCTGCCGTAACACGCCGTGGAGACCGTCTACTTCGTCCGCCACCCGGTCACCGCGTGGTCGGGCGTGCGCTACGCCGGGCGGACCGACCTTCCCCTGACGGCCGCCGGACGACGCCAGGCAGACGCGATCGCAGCCGAGTTGGCGGCGCGCGTCACCGGGGCAGCCGGAGTCGTTTCGAGCCCGCTTGCGCGCGCCCACGAGACCGCCCGCCGCGTTGCGGATGCCGGCGGCTGGGGGCTCGCCGTCGACCCGCGCTGGCGGGAGGTCGACTTCGGGGCCGCCGAGGGCGCCACGTTCGAGCGGTTGGCGGCGTCCTGGCCCTCGCTCACCGAGCGGCTCCTGCGCGGCGATCGAGCGATCGATTGGCCGGGCGGCGAGACGTGGCGCGAGCTCCGGTCCCGCGTCACCGCGGCATGGAGCGACCTGCTCGACGAGCCGCTCGACATCGGGATCGTCGTCTCTCACGGCGGCCCCCTCGCTCTCGCGCTCGAGATCGCCCTCGGCAGCGAGCGTCCCGCTGCGGTGACGATCGTCGAGTCCGGCGAGGTCCTGGAGCTGGCCGCCGGCGCCCCGTGCCACCTGGTCCGTCGCTGGAGACCCCAGCCGTGAGTCAGCCTCCGGGGCCGGCTCGCGGAAGGGTCCTGATGGTCCAAGGCACCGCCTCGTCGGTCGGCAAGAGCATTCTCGTGGCGGCGCTGTGCCGGATCTTCCGCCAGGACGGGTACCGGGTCGCCCCGTTCAAGGCCCAGAACATGTCCCTGAACTCCGCCGCCACCGCGGACGGGCGGGAAATCGGCCGCGCCCAGGCCGTCCAGGCCGCCGCGGCAGGGATCGAGCCCACCGTGGACATGAACCCGATCCTCCTGAAGCCCGAGGCGGATGCGCGCTCGCAGGTGGTCGTGCTCGGACGGCCGGTGGCGAGCCTGTCGGCGAGTGACTACTACACCCGCAGGCAGGCGTACTGGGAAGTCATCACGGGCGCGCTCGACCGGCTGCGTGCCGCGCACGACCTCGTTGTGGTCGAAGGTGCCGGCAGTCCGGCCGAGGTGAACCTGAAGGCGTCCGACATCGTGAACATGCGGGTCGCCCGGTACGCCCGGGCGCCGGTGCTGCTCGTGGGCGACATCGATCGGGGCGGGGTGCTCGCCGCGATCGTGGGGACGCTCGAGCTGCTCGAGCCGGACGAGCGGGCGCTCGTCCAGGGGTTGATCATCAACAAGTTCCGCGGTGACCGCCACCTTCTGGACCCTGGCCTGGAGTTCCTGGCCGAGCGCACCGGCAAGCCCGTCCTCGGTGTCATCCCGTACCTGCCCCACCTGCGCATCGCCGAGGAGGATTCGGTGGCCCTGGAACACCGTCGGCCGACGGACGACTGCGACCCGGTCACGCGTGGACAGCCATCACCCGTCGGTGCGGCGCCGTCCCTGTCCGGCCCGCACCTCGAGATCGCCGTCGTGCGCCTCCCCCGGATCGCCAACTTCGACGACTTCGATCTCCTCGCCGCCGAACCGGCGGTCCACCTGCGCTACGTGGAGCGCCCGGAGGAGCTGGGAAGGCCGGACCTCGTGATCCTGCCCGGGAGCAAGACGACGGTCGCCGATCTCGGCTTCCTGCGCTCGACCGGCCTGGCCGAGGAGATCGTCGGGCTCGCCCGGTCGGGCACGCCCGTCCTCGGGGTCTGCGCCGGCTACCAGATGCTCGGGGCGTCCCTGCGAGATCCCCGGGGTGTCGAGTCTTCAACGCCCGAGACGAGCGGCCTCGGGCTCCTCCCGGTGCAGACCACCTTCCTGCCGGAGAAGTGGACCCGGCGGGTGCGGGCAAGGGTGGTCACGCGTGAGGGGTTCTTCGGCGGCCTGTTCGACACGACCGTCGAGGGCTACGAGATCCACATGGGTTCGACGACGGCCGGCGGCCCGCCGCTCTTCCGGGTCGAAGCCGATGGGGAGAAGGGGCGCCCGGACGGCTGCGTCGGTCTCGGCGGGATCGTCGCCGGAACGTACCTTCATGGCCTGTTCGAAGGCTCCGCTCCCCGGCGCGCGCTCATCGAGTGGCTCGGGGCGCGTCGCGGCCTGCGGCTGACGGCCGGAGATGTCGCGTCGCCGGAAGCCGAGTACGACCTGCTGGCCGACGCCGTCCGGGCGAACGTGGACCTGGCGGCCATCGATCGTCTCATCGGGCTGGCGGAGTAGGCGGTGGGCAGGATCGTGCTGGTGACCGGTGGCGCCCGGAGCGGCAAGAGCGTCTTTGCCGAGACGCTGGCCGCGAGACACGGCGAGCGGGTCGCCTATGTCGCGACGGCCACGGCCGGCGATGCCGAGATGGCCGACCGGATCGCCCGCCATCGAGTGCGCCGGCCAGCGGCCTGGTCCACCCTCGAGACGCCCCTCGACATCCTCGCAAGTCTCGCTGCAGTGGACTCCGGGATCGAAGTCGTGCTCGTCGACTGTCTCGCCGTCTGGGCCGCGAATCGACTGTTGACGCTCGGCGAGCCGGCCGAGGACGGCTGGTGGGACCGGGTGGGTGCCCTCGAACGCGTCCTGACGGAGGAGCTGGGCCTGGTCGTCACGACGGCGAGGGACGCGTCCTGGGAGCTGATCGTCGTCACGAACGAGGTGGGGTTCGGCGTCGTGCCGCCGACCGAGCTCGGCCGAGCGTACCGGGACCTCCTCGGCAGGCTCAACCAGGTGGTCGCCGCCCGGGCGAACGACGTCTTCCTCGTCGTTGCCGGGTTTGCCGTGGAGATCACGCGACTGGCGACGGAGCGGCCGCGTGGCTGAGTCGAGCGCGACGCGGACGGCCGTCGCTTTCGTGCCGATGACCTGTGGGGAGCTGGTCCAGGGCAACTGCGACGGATCGCCGTTTCTCGTCTCCTGCCCGATCGACCGCTACGCCCGGGTCAGCGTGATCGTCACCGACACCGGCGAGACGAGCGGGCCACGCGATCGGCCCAAGGCCGTCGCCGCGGCCCGACGAACGCTCGCGCACCTCGGCCATTCGTCGCTCGGTGTCAGGCTCGACGTTTCCTCATATCTCCCGGTTGGCCGGGGCTTCGGGACGAGCACGGCCGACGTGGTCGGTGCGATCGTTGCCACGGGACGCGCCCTGGGCCGGGACCTGCCGGTGGAGACGATCGCCAGGCTGGCGGTCGCGGTGGAGCCGAGCGACGGCACGATGTTCCCGGGGCTCGCCATCTTCGATCATCGGCAGGGCAGCCACTGGGAGATGCTCGGACGCGTGCCCGAGCTGACGGTGGTCGTGCTCGACTTCGGCGGCAGCCTCGACACGGTCGCCCACAACGCCGCTCTCGATCTGGGCGCGCTCGGGCGCAGGTCGGGGCTGCACGAGCGCGCGCTCGAGCTCCTGCGCCGCGGAGTGGTTGACGCCGATCCCGGCGCGATCGGCGAGGCGGCGACGATCAGCGCCCTCGCCAACCAGGTGATCGCCCCGAAACCGGCCCTGCCCGCGGTGCTCGCAGTCGCCGCGCGGCTTCGTGCGTGGGGCGTCTGCGCGGCCCACAGCGGTACGGCGCTCGGCCTCCTGCTTCCACCGGACGAGGATCTGGCGGCGCGCGCCGTGACCGAGGCGCGGCGCTCGGTGCCCGGCCTCGTCGACACCTGGACGACCCGCCTGGTCGATGGTGGAGCACGCGTCCCGGCGGACGGATCGACCCCGGCAACCACCTGGTCTGACGCAACAGCCCACCCAACCCCCAAGGAGGCGATCGATGAACGAACATCTCTCCCCTGACTCGATCGACAGCGCAGCCGATCCGACCGCCTTCGCCTTCCCGGCGCACTGGCGAGACGGGGTCTACGAGGCGATCCGGCGGCGGCGCGACGTCCGCCGCTTCCGGCCGGATCCGATCCCGCCGGAACTGCTCGCCCGCGTGCTCGATGCCGCTCACCATGCACCGTCGGTTGGCTTCATGCAGCCGTGGAACTTCACCGTCATCGCCGACCGCGGGACCCGCCAGCAGGTCCACGAACTCTTCGGGCGGGAGAGGCTGGCCGCCGCCCAGTTTTTCGACGAGCCACGCCGGTCGCAGTACCTGTCCTTCAAGCTCGAAGGAATCCTCGACGCTCCCGTGAACGTCTGCGTCACGTGCGATCCGACCCGATCCGGCCCCGCGGTGCTTGGCCGGAACGCGATCCCGGAAACCGATGTCTATTCGACCTGCCTGGCCGTCCAGAATCTCTGGCTGGCGGCTCGTGCCGAGGGGCTCGGGGTTGGTTGGGTCTCCATCCTGAAGCAGGCGGAGCTACGGTCGATCCTCGGCATCCCTCCCCACGTCATGCCGGTCGCCTACCTGTGCCTGGGCTACCCGGAGGATCTGCCCGACCAGCCGGAGCTCGAACGAGCGGGGTGGCTTCCGCGCCGCGAGCTCCAGGACACGATCTACTACGAGACGTGGGGTCAGCGCTCCCACTCGGACTGGCCGGCGCTTCATCGGCTGCTGACGTCACCGACACCGCCCGGCGGGCCGGAGCGCATCCTCGATGTCGTCCGGCGGATCGGCCCCCTCGACGAGACGGCCATGGGAGCGGCACGTGCCCGTCTCGACCGTCTCACGAAGCCCCAGGGGAGTCTCGGCCGACTCGAGGAGCTCGCGATCAAGCTCGCCGGCATCACCGCCACGCCCCAGCCGACACTCGGCCGCAAGGCCGTCGTGGTGATGGCGGCGGACCACGGCGTGGCGGCCGAGGGCGTCTCGGCCTACCCGCAGGAAGTGACCGCCCAGATGGTGCTCAACTTCCTGCGCGGCGGCGCCGCGATCAACGTCCTCGCCCGGCGGGCCGGGGCGCGCGTCGCAGTCGTCGACATCGGGGTCGCCGTCGACCTGCCGCCTCACGAGGCGCTGATCAACCGGAAGGTCGCCCACGGCACGAGGAACATGGCCGAAGGGCCGGCGATGAGCGAGGAGGAGATGCTCGCTGCCGTCGTTGCCGGGATGGAGGTCGTCGAGGCCGAGGCCGAACGCGGTCTGGACCTGGTCGCGACCGGCGATATGGGGATCGGCAACACGACCGCCTCGAGCGCGATCGTGGCAGCGATCACCGGTCGTGCCCCGGCCGAGGTCACCGGCCGGGGCACGGGCATCGACGATGCCGGCCTGGCCCGCAAGGTGGCGGTCATCGAGCGGGCGCTCCAGGTGAACCGGCCCCGACGCGACGACCCGCTCGCCGTCCTGGCCACGGTGGGTGGGCTCGAGATCGCCGGCCTCGTCGGGGTCATCCTGGCCGCCGCCGCCCGGCGGATCCCGGTGCTGATCGACGGCTTCATCTCGGGCGCCGCCGCGCTCGTGGCGACCGAGATCTGGCCGCCGGTTCGCGACTACCTGATCGCAGCCCACAGCTCGGTCGAGATCGGCCACCGGATCATGCTCGAGCGGATGGAGCTGGTGCCCTACCTCAACCTCAACCTGCGCCTCGGCGAGGGGACCGGCGCCGCGATGCTCATCCACCTCGTCGACGACGCGCTCGCGATCCTCGGCGAGATGGCGACGTTCGGCGAGGCTGGCGTGGCGGAGCGGACCGCGGGAGGGAGCGACGCCCCCGCCGGTGCGGGTGAGGAAGGAACGTCCGCCGAGGCGATCCAGAGGGGTGGGTGACGACCGTCGCCGTTCCCGCCCGCGGAAGATGCGGACGGACCGGCGCCCGATCCGGTATCATCCGGGCTCCAATCGAATAGCGACAGGGGTAGCCTCGTTTACCGCGTGGGACGAGGCTCAAACGGGGAAGCCGGTGCGATGCCGGCGCTGTCCCGCAGCTGTATCCATCCAACCCGGATGGGAGCCAGATCGCCGGCCTCTGTCGAACTCAGCTGTAGCTCTTCGAGAGAGAGGCGTAGGCTCGTTCGGGCGCTGTCCGGACCACCCTCGTCCAATTCCGATGGGCGGGGGTCTTTCATGTCACCCCCGGTCGTTCTCGGTGGCTGCAGTTCGCCAGGCGGTTACTCGAGGAGGTACGCATGCGCCCGGACGTCCGCTCACTGCTTCTCGTTCCCGGTCCCGGGCATCGGGGCCTGCGCGGGATCCGCTCCGCCCGCCCCGGCCGAGAATCCGGCGGCGACGCCGTGGAATCTGGCACCCGCCGCGACCCCACTCCCTGCCCCACGCGGAGACCCTGCCCATGAGCCGGACGGCCTGCTCATCCTGGGCCACGGCAGCCGCGAGGCGTCGGCAATTGCCGAGTTCGAGCACCTCGTCGGGATGTATCGCACCAGGCGACCCGAGTACGAAGTTGCCCACGCCTCTCCTGAACGTCCTCGACGAGCGGTGTGCACAGGTTCTTGCGCGTGACGAGCCATCCGGCCGCGCTCCATCCCTGTTCTCTCAACGGAAGGAAGACACCATGAACGGAAGGCAGCCCCGTAGCTCCGGCAACGATGTCGGTGCCAAGCCGGACGTGATCTCCAAGCGCAAGACGTGTGACGTGAATGGGACCGGCCTGACCCACTACATCTTCGTCGACCGGAATCCCCGTCGGCCGAGGCCTCCGACCCGATGAAGGAGCCTCGGATGGATACGGACGCCGGTGGTGACGCGGGTGCCTCCCGGGGGCACGTCGCCAACAACCGCTGAGGACCGGTCATGCAGCAGCTCGATATCGGCCACGCCGAGTACCTCTGCCTGATCGAGCCGGACAACGCGGTCTGGGCGCTGGTCCGGAAGGAGAAGGTCGGCGAGGTACTGAACGACGGCACGCTCCTCGCGAACTACCGCCGCATGCAGCCCGAGTTCACGAAGGAGATGGAGCGGCTGCGATCTGGCCTCAGACCCTCGGCCGTCTACCTGAACCCCACCGAGCGGTGCAACCTCAACTGCTCGTACTGCTACCTCCCCGAAGTCATGCGTCAGACGGGCCGGCACATGACCGCCGAGAGGTTGTTCGAGGCGCTCGAGCTGCTCGGGCACTACTTCCAGAGGACGCTGCCCGATGGCCGCCGGCCGCAGGTCGTTTTCCACGGGGCAGAGCCGCTCCTGAACCGCGAGGCGGTCTTCGCGGGCATCCAGCGGTTCGCCGCCGACTTCGACTTTGGCGTGCAGACCAACGCGACGCTCTTGGACGACCACGCTGTCGAGTTCCTGACGGAGCACGGGGTGAGCATCGGGATTTCCCTGGACGGGCACGAACCCCGGGTCGCCGATCGTGCGCGGAAGAACTGGTCGGGCAAGGGCGCCTATCGCGAGGTCGTGGCCGCCATGGGGCGCCTCAAGGGATACGACACCTGGAGCGTCATCTGCACGGTGACGCAGGCGAACGTGCGCGAACTGCCGAAGCTGGTGGAGTTTCTCCACGGCCACCACGTGCCGGCCTGCCTTCTGAACGTCGTCCGCTGCACGCTGCCGGCCGCTCGCGACCTCAAACCGGCTGACCGCGCCGCGGCGCGGTACTACCTGGCGGCGCTCGATCGCAGCTACGAACTGCTCGAGCAGACGGGCCGCAAGCTGATCGTCGCCAACTTTGCGAACGTGCTCCTCGCCATCCTGGCGCCAAGCGCCCGTCGGTTGATGTGCGACATCTCGCCCTGTGGCGGCGGTCGATGTTTCTTCGCGGTGGCGGCCAGCGGCGACGTCTTCCCGTGCAGCGAGTTCATCGGTCTGCCCGCCTTTCGGGGCGGAAACCTCTTCGGGAACGACCTCGATGAGATTCTTGCAAGCCAGCCGTTCCATCGCGTCACGAGCCGGCGGATCGAGCAGATCGAGCCCTGCGGCACATGCCCCATCCGACACTTCTGCGGCGCCCCCTGCCCCGCCGAGGCGCACGCGCTCAACGGTGGAACGGATCAGATCGGCGCGTTCTGCGAGTTCTACCAGGAGCAGGCGCGCTACGCCTTCCGCCTGATCGCGGATGGCAGGGAAAGCGCGTTCCTGTGGGACGAGTGGGATGCTGGCATGACGACGACGTTCGATCTCGGCGCCAAGAAAGATGGACCGGACGCCTAGCCGTGACGAGATCAAGCGGATGCGCACCGGTTTCACGACCGGGGCGTGTGCCGCCGCAGCAGCCAAGGCGGCGACCCGCGTGCTCGTGCGCGGCGTGCTCCTCAGCGAGATCGAGACGACCCTGCCCAACCGGCAGCGCGTCACCTTCGCGCTCAAGCGATGCGAGCGCCACGGGGACCGGGCCGTCGCGAGCGTCGTCAAGGACGCCGGCGACGACCCGGACTGCACGAACGGCGCGGAGCTCGTCGCCGCGGTCGAGCTCAGGGCCGAACCCGGCGTTGAGATCCGCGGTGGTGCCGGTGTCGCCACGGTCACGAAGCCGGGGCTCGGCCTCGAGGTCGGTGGACCCGCCGTCAACCCCGTCCCGCGCCGGAACGTCACCGAGATGGTGGAGGAGGAGCTGCGCGAAGGCTCCTACCCGGGTGCGATCGTCGTGATCAGCGTGCCCGGTGGCGAAGAGATGGCCAGGCAGACACTCAACAGCCGGCTTGGGCTCATCGGTGGGATCTCCATCCTGGGCACGACGGGGATTGTCAGGCCCTACTCGACGGCTGCCTACAAGGCGAGTGTCATCCAAGCCATTGACGTCGCCTGCGAGCGCGACCATCGCCTGCTCGTCGTCACGACCGGGGGCAAGTCCGAGGCATACGCGATGGCCCTGCACCCCGACATCCCGGAAGAGGCCTTCATCCAGATGGGGGACTTCGTGGGCATCACGCTGCGCCATTGCGCACGCCGGGGGATCGAACGGGTCGTGATCGTCGGCATGGTCGGCAAGCTCTCGAAGATGGCCGACGGCAAGATGCAGACCCACCGGGCGGGTTCCGAGGTGAGCATGGAACTCCTCGCGTCGCTGGCGGCCGAGCTCCACGCGAGCGACGAGGTCTGCACCCGGATCCGCGGGGCGAACACCGCCCGACACGTCCTCGAGATCTGCGCGGCCGAGGGCCTGCTCGGGATCGCGTCCCTCATCTGCCGCAGGGTCGTGGAACACGGCGAGCGGTACGCCGGGGGAGGGCTCAGGGTGCGTGCCGAGCTCGTCGATTTCAACGGAGTTCTGCTCGGCGCGTACCCGGACGCATGGGCATGAGCGGCCGGCGATCCGGGTTCGATGCGGCCCCGCTGCTGCCGCTCTTCCTCCGGCTGGAGGGGCGCCGCGTCCTCCTGGTGGGAGGTGGGACGGTCGCCTCGGCCAAGCTCGAGTCGCTGCTCGCGGCGAAGGCGGACGTCACGATCGTGGCACCCCAGATCCGACCCGAGCTCGAGCGAGACGGGGTGACGGTCGTGCGTCGCGCGTTCGAGCCGGCCGACGTGGAGGGCGCGTGGCTGGTCGTGGCGGCCGCACCGCCTGCGGTGAACCGGGAGGTCGCCGCCGCGGCCGAGGAGCGGCGGATCTTCGTCAACTCCGCGGC
>JAJYXX010000146.1 GCA_021801545.1 Chloroflexota bacterium
TCTGCTCCCAGATGGCGGACGGCCCGCAAGGCTTCGGCTCGCAGCAGGGTCGAAGAAGTCCGGCGGCTCTGTCGTTCGGCCAGGAACACACGGAGGGCCCTCGATTCGGGTTCCTCGACGGTCACCTTGACGAACGCGGAGCTGTCCAGATAGAGGGCCTTCACTCGGCTCGTCCCTGGGACACGAGCTGCGACGGCGGGCTCGCTCCGGCGGGAAGCCGGAACGGGGCGAGGTCGAGCAGATCGGCCTCCGCCCGCCGCAGGAGTCCCTCGCGCTCAAGCCTGGCCAGGCCGGTCGGCATCGTCTTGAGGAGCACAGCGACGGGACGCCCGCGGTCAGTGACCTCGAAGGTCTCGCCTGCGGTGACTCTGCGCAGGATGGCACTCGCCTGTCGGCGAAGCTCCCGCACCCCCACTCGATCCATGTGCGACATAGTAGTACTTGCCCGTCGGCGTTCGGGGCGGTGGCCGGCGATCAGCACGAACGCGTCGGCGAAGCCATCTCCCACGGCGTCCTCCAGCCAGGCGAGTTCTCGGATCCGGTGGTCCTGAAATGGCGCCGGGGAAGGGCTTGCGCTATCATCCGGTGGCCCTGTCACACGGGCACCCTCGGTCGGGGCGTGGCGCAGCTTGGTAGCGCGCATCGTTCGGGACGATGAGGTCGGAGGTTCAAATCCTCTCGCCCCGACCAGATTCCTCCAGCTGCCGCGATTCGCGCTCAGGATCGCCGCGCGGAGGCCCTTCAGCCCAGTCCCATCTTGCACCGCCGGCACCTGAATGTCCCGATGCCTGGCTCTGAGCCCCCCGATCCAACATCCCGTGATTGCCATAAGCCCTGCCATCTCGTAAACTGCCGTTATGCTGACGCGCGACCAAGTCAACGCCCTGAACCCCTGGTGGACTGATCCGGCGTGGCGGCCCGCCGACGACCTGCACCTCGCCGCCGCCGAAGCCGCACCGTTCCGCTGGGATCCCCGCCCGTTCGACCACGATGACCTCGCCTCGGGCGCGGTGTTCACCCTCCGGGGCCTGCGCCAGAGCGGCAAGACGACCCTGGCCAAGCGTCTCATCGCCGAGCGGGTCACCGCCGGTCATGCCCGCCGAACCTGCTTCCTCACGCTCCAGACCATCGAGACCGCTGACGAGCTGCGCGAGGCGATCGAACTCGTGCTGCGCCTCTGGCCCGATGCAGTGGGTGACTGGCTGTTCGTCCTCGACGAGCTGACCTTCGTCCGCGATTGGGCGCGGCCGATCGTCTACCTGCGCGAACACGACCGCACGTTCCGCTCGGCCACGGTGCTGCTCACCGGGTCATCCGCGTACGACCTCGCCGCCTCGGCGGACCTCCTCCACGGCCGGCGTGGAAGATGGCATCGCCCATTGGACCGGCTGCACATGCCGATGAGCTTCCGGGACTACGTGGCCGCCCGGAACCCGGCTGCGCTGCCCGAGACTCGGCCAGCCCTGGCGGACCTCCTCTCGCCCGATGGCCGCGCGCTTGTCGAGACGGCGAGCCTGCGTACGGCCGAGCTCGACCAATACCTGACCGAGTACGTCCGCTGCGGCGGTCTGCCGGCCCCGGTGACCGACATGCTCCTCGACGGGCGCGTCGTGGACGGCACCGTGACCGAGCTCTGGCGCGGGCTCTCGGCCGACGCTCGCCGCCTCTCACGCAGCGACCTCACGCTGCGCAAGCTGTTGGCGCGGACCGTTGTCGGGCTCTCGTCGATGACCGACACCGGGACGCTTGCGCACGAGCTTGACGTCAGCCGCCCCACCGCGGGCGCCTACGTCGACGTCCTCGCGGCGTCGTTCGCCCTGATCGCCCTCTACCAGCGCGACGCCAAGCGCCAGGACGGGCCGGCCCTGCGCCGGCCGCGCAAGCTGTATCTGGGCGACCCGGCGCTGGCCGCGATCCCGGGCATGCTCGGTGGCCCGGCACCCTCCGAGGGGGCGCTCGTGGAGAACGCGCTCGCGATCGCGCTCCTACGGGCGGACCGGGCGGCGCTCGAGGGTTTCGCGCACCCCCATCACCTGTACTACTGGCGGAGCGCCGACGGCCGGGAGATCGACTTCCTGGTCACGGAGCCCGCCCTCGTCGCGGTCGAGTCCAAGTACGCCGCGCACCGCACTGGCAAGGACTACGAGAGCATGACCAAGGCGTTCGGACAGGGGATCATGGTGAGCCGGCGGGACGTGGAGCTCGACCGCGAAGTTCTGACCGTGCCGGCGGGCGTGCTCCTGGCTCTGCTGGGATGAGGAAGGCTTGGCGATGACCCGCACCTGGTTGTCGATCCGCGTGGAGCTCGTCGAGGGTCGCGGGGCGCGCCTATGGCCCAGGCCCGGCCGGATCTTCGCCGCCGCCCGGGGCCACACGTTCGCCGCCCTCGCCACCGCCATCGACGACGCCTTGGCGCACTGGGACCGCGCCCACCTCCACGAGTTCCGCCTCGCCGACGGCACGAGGCTCACGACCCCGTACGGCGACGACGATAATCTCGGCCCCGCGCTCGACGACCGGAGGATGAAGCTCTCGCGCCTACGCCCCCGCGAGCAGTTCCTGTACACCTTCGATCTCGGCGACGACTGGACCCCCCTGTGCACCGTTGAGCCGGAGCGCATCGACCCGATGGAGACGCTCGGCATCGTCCCCGACGTTCCGCTCGCCTACTGGGGCTGGGGCACGGTCCCGGACCACTACGGCCGTCGCCTCCAGCTGAGGCCGTGGTGAGCAAGCTCGGCAGCCTGCTCGATCGCGATCGCGTGCTCGCCCTCGCCGGCGAGCGCTTCCTCGAGCGTGGCCAGCGGTATGCGGCCGACGGACGGGTGCGCGCCATCGACGAGGACGACTCGGCCATCGCCGGGATCGTCTCGGGAACCCACGACTACGAGGTCCGGATCTGGGTCGAAGGCGACGACCTTGCCTACGCCTGCGACTGCCCGATCGGCGTGGATGGCACTTTCTGCAAGCACCTCGTGGCACTCGCGGTCGCCTGGCTTGGCGAGTCCGCCGATCGGTTGAGCACGAAACGGCCCGATCCACGCCAGTCTCGGGACCGGCCACGACCGATCACGATGGCCGACGTGCGGGCGTATCTCGACGGCCAGGATCACGGCACCCTCGTCGAGATGATCCTCGCCGAGGCCGATCGGGACGATCGGCTGCGCGAGCGCCTGCTCCTCCGGACCACGATGGCAGCGGCGGCCGGGGCGGGTGCTGGACAGATCCGGCGCGCCATCGACAGAGCCATTCGCATCGGCAGCTTCGTCGACTACGCCGGCGCCTACGACTTCGCCCGAGGCATCCACGATGCCATCGATCTCGTGGAAGACCTGCTCCGGGCTGGGCAGCCAGCCGTTGTCATCGAGTTGAGTGAGCACGCCCTCCGTCGTGTCGAGCAGGTGCTCGAGTCGGTCGACGACTCCGACGGCGAGATGGGCGGCCTGCTCGAGCGCCTCCAGGAGCTTCACCTCGTCGCCTGCCGAGCCGCCCGGCCGGATCCCGACGAACTCGCGGCGCGCCTCTTCGCGTGGGAGCTCGGCGACGAATGGGACGTCTTCGGCGGTGCCCCCGAGACGTACGCGGGCGTCCTCGGTGCGGACGGGCTGGTCACCTATCGACGGCTGGCCGAGGCCGAATGGGCGAAGGTGCCGGCGCTCGGACCCGGGTCCGGCGAGGGCCGTCCCCACTCGAGCCGGCGATACCGGGTCACCTCGATCATGGAGTCGATCGCCCGGGCAGCCGGCGACGTGGACGAGCTCGTCGCGGTCAAGAGCCGGGACCTCTCTGGCGCGCACCGCTTCCTCGAGATTGCGCAGGTCTGTCTTGACGCCGGGCGGGAGGACCAGGCGCTCGACTGGGCGGAGCGTGGCGTGCGCGCCTTCCCAACCGCCACGGACGGCCGGCTGCGTGCGTTCCTCGCCGAGCTGTACCATCGCCGCTCCCGTCCGGACGAGGCGATGGCGCTCATCTGGGCCGAGTTCGTCGAGCACCCCGAGCTCGCGCGCTACCAGCTGCTCAAGGCCCACGCTGATCGGGTCGATGCCTGGCCGGCGTGGCGGACGCGCGCGCTTGAGGCCGTCCGCGCGTCGGTCGTCGACGAGCAGCGCGCGGCTCGACCAGCGCGCAATCGGTGGGAGGGTCCCGCGGACGGGTCTGCGCTGGTGAGGATCTACCTCTGGGAGGGCGAGCTCGAGCCGGCCTGGCAGGAGGCGGTGGTCCTCGGCTGTTCCGACGCGCTGTGGCGCGAACTGGCCGTCAAGCGCGAATCGGACCACCCGGCCGACTCGATCCCGATCTACCAGCGGGAGGTCAACACCCTGCTGGACACGAAGCGCAACGATGGGTACGAGGCGGCCGTCAAGCTCCTCGGGCGCATCCGGGCTCTGATGACCCGGCTCGACCGCCAGCATGATTTTGCGCCGTATCTCGCCTCTGTCCGCACGGCGCACGGACGGAAGCGCAACTTCACGAAGCTGCTCGACAACGCGCGATGGTGACGGCTCGGGCATGGATCGCGTGCACGGCGAGGTTGCTGGGTGGGAGGCGTATACGAGATCCGGCCAGGCGATGGAGCAGTCGCGCAGCCACTGTCCCGAACCGGTGAGAGCGATCTTCAGCGGCAAGGAGACCGGGACATTGAGGTCGTTTCTGGCGGTGCGACTCCTCTCGCCCCGACCAACCCCTGTGTTATCTGCGTGGGAATCTCCGAGGTCGGGCCGTGCTCGACCCGAGCGTGAGACGCTCCCGCGGATTCCCAGCCAGATAACACAGGGGGCCCGACCAGATCCTCCAGCTGCCGCGATTCGTGCTCGGAATCGGCGCGCGGAGCCCCATCGACGCGTCCCCATGTCGCACCGACGTACCCTAATGTCCCGACTCGGGCGCCGGCGGACATGGGAATGTGGACGGAGGCGGACACGAACCTGGACGCTGGCGGTCACGAGAACTGAACGCTGACGGCCACGAAATCTGGACGGGCTCGCCTGGCGCTCGCTGAGAGCGCCGTGATCTGAGCGTCTCTCCCCGGTTCACTGGGGGTGCTGTGGTACCCCCGAACCGAGGAGAGACGGGGTGAAGCATGCCGGAGAGATCGTGGAGATCCTGGAGGCGTTCGACCTGACGGGCAGCCTGCGCGACGCCGCTCGCCTGGCTGGCTGCTCGCCGATGACCGTCGCGCGGTACGTGCGGCTGCGCGAGGCGGGCAGGCTCGAGCCCGGTCGGTATGCCCGCCGGGACCAGCTCATCGACCAATACCTGGCCAAGATCGAGGAGTGGGTCGATCGGAGCCACGGCCGGGTCCGGGCCGACGTCGTCCACGACAAGCTCCGGGCGTTGGGCTTCGAGGGAAGTGAGCGGACGACGAGGCGCGCCGTGGCGGCGGCCAAGAAGGCGTACACGGCCGGCCATCGGCGGGTCTTCCGACCCTGGATCCCGGAGCCCGGGATGTGGTTCCAGTGGGACTGGGCCGACGGTCCGACGATCGACGGCCGGGGCACCCTGCTGTGGTGCGCGTGGCTCGCCTGGTCGAGGTTCCGGGTGATCATCCCGACCTGGGACCGGACGATGCCGACGGTCATCGCCTGCGTCGACGAGACCCTCCGCCGCTTCGGCGGCTCGCCCACGTACGCCCTCACCGATAACGAGCGGACGGTGACCGCCGATCGGGTCGCCGGGATCGCCATCAAGCATCCGGTCATCGTCGCCACGGGCCGCCACTATGGGCTGACGGTCCACGCCTGCGTGCCCGCCGACCCGGCTTCCAAGGGCGGCTCGGAGAGCACCGTCAAGATCGCCAAGGCCGACCTCGTCCCGACCGAGGCGAACCTCCTCGAGGAGTACGCCTCGTTCGCCGAGCTACGGGCGGCCTGCGACGCGTTCTGTGCCGAGGTCAACGCTCGTGACCATCGCGAGACCCGGCGGCCGCCGAATGAGATGCTCGCCGACGAGCGCCGCCGGCTCCACCCGGTCCCCGACGAGCCGTACACGGTCGCCTTCGGCGTCACCCGCGTCGTCGACGAGGAGTCGACGGTCCGCTATGGCTCGGCGCGCTACTCGGTCCCCCACCAGCTCATCGGCGAGCGGGTCTGGGTCCGCGTCGCCGGCGACGAGCTCGTCGTCACCCACGTCGGTCAGACCGGCGCCCGTGAGGTTGCCCGCCATCGGCTCACGACGCCCGGCAACCCGCGGATCGATCCTGCCCACTATCCCGAGCGGAGAACCGATCCGCTCAACCCGCGGCCGCGACCGACGAACCCCGCCGAGGCGGCCTTCCTGGGGCTCGGCCCGGGCGCCGAGCGCTGGCTGGTCCTCGCCGCCGCCTCGGGCGCCGAGCGCGTCCGGACGAAGATGAACCGGGCGACCGAACTCGCCTCGCTCGTTGGGGATGAGCTCGTCGAGACGGCGCTCGCCCTGGCCGCCGAGGCCGGCCGCTTCGGCGATGGCGATCTCGAGTCGATCCTCGAGCACCTCCGGGCCCGGCCGGTCGGACGCTGGGTCGGACGAACGCCCCTGCCCGACGCGGCGGGCTCGCTCACCGCCCCACCGCCGCCTGGGAGGCGGTGGGGCGGTGAGCGTGGGCGGTCCACCGATCGATGCGCTCGCGGTCCGCGAGCGGCTCCGGACGGCGGCCTCCTCGGCCGAGCTCGCCGAGGCCAGGCTCTGGATGCCGCAGGCGCCAGGGTCGGAGTCGCCTCCTCTGCCGCAGGACCTCATCCGGCTGCTGTTCCGGATGCGCCTGCCGTACATGCGGGCCGCCGCGCCAACGGTCTGCCAGGTCGCGCGGACCGAGGCCTGGGACCCGGCCCGGGTCCTGACCGTCCTCCTCGCCGAGGAGGTCCACGGCCGCGAGCGCAGCTCCAAGGAGCACCGCCGACAGGTGGCCGGCTTCCCGACCGGCAAGACATTCCACGCCTGGCGCGAGGCGGACTCGCCGATCCCGCTCGAGACGCAGCGCGCACTGCGGACGCTCGACTGGGTCGGCCGGGCCGAGAACCTCGTCCTCGTCGGGCCCAGCGGAACCGGAAAGAGCCACCTCGCAGAGGCGATCGGTCACGCCGCGATCGACGCTGGGTTGCGGGTGACCTGGTTCAGCCTCGAGTCGCTGACCGCGGTCATCACCCGCTCGAAGGTCGACGCCTCGACCCACAAGGTCGTCGAGCGGATCTGCCGCTCGGAGCTGATCGTCGTCGATGACATCGGCCAGCTGCCGGCCGGAGAGGACGAGGCCGAGGCCCTGTACCGGCTCGTCGACGCCGCCTACGAACGCAGATCACTCGTGCTGACGTCGAACCTCCATCCGGCGGCGTTCGACACGATCCTGCCCAAGGGCCTCGCCACGGCGACCGTCGACCGGCTCCTCCACCACGCTCATGTCATCGTCACCGAGGGTCGCAGCCAACGGCTCGAGGACGCGTTGACCGGCCGGGGCGTGGTGTCCCTCTTGGAGCAGGCGGACGACGACATTCGAGGTCGATGGCGGACGTCGGATGAACAGGACACCGGCCCACGCTGAGGTTCTCGTCGTCGCCCCGACCCGACACCGTGGCCAGGGGCGATCCGAAGGTCCTGGCCCCTTGTCCTCTGTGCGGCCCGGGTCTACAGTCGTCGTTGCACGGGCGCGCGGTCGGCATGGATCGGAGGGCTATCATGCGTCGGTCGATCACAGCGGTCCTGTCGGCACTTGTGCTCGCTCTCTCACTGCCGGGGCAACCCGCCGACGGAAGCGCCTCAACCCAGGCCCGGACCCCGGCTTCGGCGGATATCGAGGACGCGGTGACGCAGAACACTGCTGAAGCCGTGACGGCGGACCTCGAGGCGGTTCGCGAAGCGCGTGGCTGGACGACGAAGCAGCTCGCGGCGTATGAGGCCTCCGAAGCGGCCCTCGACGCAGTTACGGAGCGGCTGTCGACGGACTACCCGGACGCATTCATCGGGTCAGCCCTCGCGGCTGACCCCACCCAGCCGCCGACGGTGTACGTGAAGGGCCGCGCCCCGGCCGACATCCGCGCCCTGGCGGGCGAGCTGGGCGTCGCGTTGGTCGAGGAGCAGCCCTACTCGCTGAATGAACTCGACGTTCGCCTTGCGGCTGTTCAGGAGGCCATGGTGTCCGCCGGCTTCGAGGACTTCGTCGTGTCGGCGGACATCCAGCGCGAGGGCGCGATCACGCTGGTCGTCGCCGCTCCCTCGGGAGCGAGCCTGGCTCCGGTCCTCGCTGGGCTTGCGCCCGAGATCGCGAAGGACATCACGGTTGTCACCGAAGCCGAGCCTGTCGTGGAGCCGCAAGGCGCATTCGGCGGCATGAAGCTCCAAGATGGGGGAGTCTTCGAGTGCACGAGTGGATGGACGGTCCGGAGGATCGCAGACGGCGTACGGGGCGTGACGGGCGCAGGACACTGCGACGGGATCGACCAGATCAATCATCCGGGTCACGGCGTCCACGCGGCGTTCTTCCGGCAGGAGCACATCGGCCAGTGGGGCGACGTGGAGTGGTACACGACGAACGAATTCGAGGCGGACGATTTCTACGCGGACGAATTCAACAACATCCGCGATGTCGCTGCGGTCGAGCCTCGAGCGAACATCGCGATCGGCGAAGCTATCTGTGTGTACGGGCGTGCCTCGAACCATCGGGACTGCTCACTCCGCGTCGAGAACCCAGACGTGTTCTGCGGCTTTCCGCAGCAGAAATTGGTCCAGATGAACGGTGCGGTGACGATCGGTGGGGACAGTGGCGGCGGCTGGTCGTTCAACTTCACGGCCTACGGGGGCCACTTTGGGCTCTGTTGGGGTAAGAGCTCTTTCTCCGTTGCCGACCTGTTTGACGAGGCACTGGGCGTGGCGGTCGCCGTCACGTAACCACAGGTTCCCACCGGATGAACCGCAATGTGCTGCGGATCGGAGCAATCGCCTTGGCGATCGCGGGGGTCGGCCTCGCCGTGATCCTGCGGGGAATTCTCACTCCAATGCCGCCGACCGGACCGCTCGCCCTCGTCGAACCACAGCCCGGGAGTCCCCAGGCTCGGACAGAAGGCGTCCTCGAGATCACCGACGAGTGCGTGCGTCTCGTCCACCCGGATGACACGCGCTCGCTCCTCATCTGGTTCCGTGGATCAGTGACCTGGGACGCGACGGATCGGTCGGTCGCCGTGACCAATCCCGACGGCGGTGACCTGACGCTGCGCAGTGGCGATGCCGTTTCGATCACGGGTGGAGGTGGCCCCGCCGCCACACTCGACAGTGCCGGCAGTTGGTTCCGTCGACCTGGGGAAGACTGCACAGCACCGGAGTGGTTCCTCGCTGTGGATGTCCAGGCCGCCGGGGAGGATTGAGAAGGGTCGCCGTCGATCGGGGCGGCTATATCGGACAGCGCACCCATGTACGACGCTCGCCTGGCGTCGGCCGATGCAAATTCTCCTCCAGCGGCCGACGATCTTCACGACGGAACCTGGCGTGGCCGCCAAGACGCTCGCCATCGACGCACGAAGTGTCATCGGCCTCGGGCGATGCGCGCGTGCGCTCGGCTCTGACGCCGGACGCGGTCGAGGTCGAGGTGGTCGAGTGACGGTCGTCTCCGG
Organism: Chloroflexota bacterium; assembly: GCA_021801545.1. Classification (GTDB taxonomy): domain Bacteria; phylum Chloroflexota; class Limnocylindria; order Limnocylindrales; family CSP1-4; genus JAKAHU01. Next base: position 9,576 of record JAJYXX010000146.1, read on the forward strand.
CTGTGCCCACGCCTCCAACCAACGGGAGTTACCCCGGTGATCCGACGCGATGGAGGGGCGTCCTGACGATGAGTCACCCACGGCCAAACGCTGCTGGGCAATCAGCCATGGGCAGACCGAGATGCCACGAACCCATGCGTCGTGACAGCGCTGCCCGTCCAGATTTCGTGGCCGCGGCTGTCCAGATTCTGCTGTCCCTTGACAGCGCCCGCCCGCGACGCGGCAGAGTGGTACCGGACCACGCGGCATAGTGGTACCGACCTCGCGCTTGACTCGCCCGCCCTACGGTCGGATCGTGGCCGCCAGCGCCTCCCATCAGGTGCCGAATGCCACCGCGAACGCCGCGCCGCGGTGCGTGGTGTCCGGCGCCTGCAGATCCGCCCGGCGGATCTCCGGGGCCAGGCGCTCGACGATGGTCCGCGCCTCGATCGCCCTGATGATCGTCGGTTCGGCATCCGGTCCGCCGAACCCGAGCACGACCGCTACGACCGCAAACCGTGCGATCCAGTCGGCGTTCGTCGGCACCGGCCCCAGCCAGTCGCGCATGCCGGCGTGGCGCGTCAGTGCGGTATCTCGCCGTCCCGTGGCGATACGAGCGCGGTGGTGCTCGATCACCGGTTGCCATTCGTGACAGATCGGATATTATTGCTTACATGGAACAGGAGCTGCAATCCGAACTGATCAGTCGCCACGTCCCTCGGTGGGTCTCGCGCGCTGTCGCCGACTTCGAGATCTTCGGTCGTGACGTCGTGTCGACGAACGACGTGGCAGCCGCGCTCGGCGTCGCCATCGGTTCGCGGCGGCTGAGGAACACGATCCACGAGCTCGTCAAGCTCGGCTGGCTCCGTCCGCTTCCGGCGCGCGGCACGTACGAGTTCCTCGGTGCGCATGGAGGCCCATTCCCGTCGGGCGACCCCCTGATCGAGGCACGAGCGGTGCGCTCGAGACGATCGGACTTCCGGCTGGCGGTGGTGGGAACTGGGGCCGCCTTCCTGCGCGGATTCGCTGAACGCGCGCCCGACCGGTACGCGGTCGCCATCGATCGCGACCAGGGCGGGTCCGTCGCCCTCGCCGCCGCGTACCACGTGATCAAGACCACGGGCGGTCGCCTGGCTGGCATCCCCGACCTGCGCGACGTCCCCGTGTCGGACGCTGCGCACCTGCTGGCCGACGCCGCGCTGTGGCCGTCCGTGTGCGGCGACCTGCGCGAC
>JAJYXX010000124.1 GCA_021801545.1 Chloroflexota bacterium
GCTGCCGACGATGCCCAGGGCGGCCTGCGGGTCCATCGCCTCGACGATCGTCTCGCCCTGCTCCTCGCGGAGCACGACGTTGCAGGGCAGGAGGGCGCCGATCGAAGGTTCGGCCTGCAGCGCCCGGTGGGCAAGGGGCGGGTTGCAGGCGCCGAGGATCAGGTATGGCGGCCATTCGACGCCGAGCTTCGCCTTGAGCGTCGCCTGGACGTCGATCTCCGCGAGGACGCCGAATCCCTCGGCCTTGAGCGCGGCCTCCACCCGGGGACGGGCCTCGGCGAGGGGGACGGGGAGTCGGGTTCCGAACGTGTAGCTGGTGCGGTTCATCATGGTCACCTCGTGGCAGGGCTCGGAGCGTGGGAACGGGCGGGGGATGGGGTGAGCGTGGGGGCGGGCGAGGCAGCGGCCGTCGCGCGGGGGTGGGCGGGCGAACGGATCGCCAGCCGCCGACCGACGATCCGATGGACGACGTCGCACGCCTCGACGATCTCCGGCTCTTCGAGCCGGTAGAGGACGGTCGTGCCAACCCGGCGGCCCTCGACAAGCCCGGCGTTGCGGAGCACCGCGAGGTGCTGGCTCGCGTTCGGCAGCGTGACCCCGATCTCGAGGGCGAGTTCGCCGACCGATCGCTCACCATACCGGAGCGCGTCGATCAGCATCAGCCGCTTGGGATCGGTCAACACCTTGCAGACCTCGGCGTGGAGCCGATAGCGCTCGGGATCGCGTTCGGCGGTGTCGTTCCGTCTGGCCGGTTCGTACATCAGGTCCTCCGGGACGCCGCCCACCGGTCGGTGAAGCGGCGTGCCGCCCGAAACGATACATCCTCTTGCGTAGTTGCGCAAGTGGCTGACTGTAGACCGCAGCGGGCGGTGACGGCAGCCGCTCGCCCGTCGGTCGGGGATCGTGACGACCGGCCCACCGATGGGTAGCATCGGCCCTGCCGATGGGCGGGGCGGCGTGGTTCGCTTGCTCCAGCACGTCCAGGGAGGCCGTCCGATGCCGACGTTCGAACCGATCGCGCCAGCCGCGCTGTTCCGGGACTGCGATCCCGCCTCGTTCCCGTTCGAGACGACCGCGGAGCTGCCTGACCTCGACACGATCGTCGGCCAGGACCGCGCCGTCGAGGCGGTCCGGTTCGCGATCGAGATGCGACGCGAGGGCTACAACCTCTTCGCCCTCGGTCCGGAGGGGATCGGCAAGCACACCGTCATCCGCCAGTACCTGGCCTCGCGCGCGGCCCGCGATCCCGCCCCGCCGGACTGGTGCTACGTCCACGACTTCGAGCAGCCCCAGAAGCCGCGTGCGCTCCGTCTGCCGGCCGGTCGTGGCGCGCAGCTGCGCGATGACATGGCCCGCTTCGCGACCGAGATCCGGAGCGCGATCCCGGCCGCCTTCGACAGCGAGCAGTACCGCAGCCGCAAAGAGGCTCTCGAAGACGAGCTGAAGACGCGGCGCGAAAACGCGATCGCCGAGCTCGAACGGCGGGCCCGCGAGCTCGACGTGCTGATCATCCGCACCCCTGTCGGGGTTGGCTTCGCTCCGGCCCGGAACGGCGAGGTGATCGGCAGCGAGGAGTTCAAGAAGCTGCCCGAGGCCGAGCAGCGCCGCCTGACCGAGGCGATGAAGATCCTCGAGGCGCAGCTCGAGGAGACGCTGCGCAAGGTGCCGCGCTGGGAGCGCGAGCACCGCGACAAGATTCGCCAGCTCGACCGCGAGGTGACGAAGACCGCGGTCGACCACCTGATCGACGAGCTGCGCGGGCGCTACGCCGATCTGCCGGCGGTCGTCGTCTACCTCGAGGCCGTCGAGGCGGACGTCGTCGACAACGCGGCCGAGCTGCTCACCGCTGCCCAGGCGGAGGGCGGGCTGCCGGCGGCGCTCCGCTCGGCGGTTGCCGGTTCCGACGGACCGGTCCTCAAGCGCTACCAGGTGAACCTGCTCGTCGACAACAGCGCCACGACCGGGGCGCCGGTCGTCTACGAGGATCACCCGACCTACCAGAACCTCGTCGGGCGGGTCGAGTACGTCTCGCAGCTCGGCGCCCTCGTCACGGATTTCACGCTCGTCAAGTCGGGCGCGCTCCACCGTGCGAACGGCGGCTACCTCGTTCTCGACGCCCGTGACGTCCTGCTCCAGCCGTATGCCTGGGAGGGCCTGAAGCGGGCGATCCGCTCGCGCGAGATCCGGATCGAGTCGCTCGGCCAGGCGCTCAGCCTGATCAGCACCGTCTCGCTCGAGCCCGAGCCGATCCCGCTCGACCTCAAAGTCGCCCTCGTCGGCGCCCGGCTCCTCTACTACCTGCTCTGCGAGCACGATCCCGACTTCCTCGAGCTCTTCAAGGTCCAGGCCGACTTCGAGGAGGAGATCGACCGGAGCCACGAAACCGACCTGCTCTACGCGCAGCTGATCGGCACGATCGCCCGCCGCGAAGGGATCCGGCCCCTCGACCGGGGCGCGGTGGCGCGGGTGATCGAGCAGGCCGCCCGGCTGATCGGTGACACCGAGAAGCTGTCGACCCACATGCGGAGCGTCAGCGACCTGGTCCGCGAGGCCGATCACTGGGCCGGCGACGCGGGTAAGGAGCGCCTGACGGCCGACGATGTCCAGCGGGCGATCGATGCCCGGCTCCGGCGGGCGGGTCGGCTCCGGGAGCGAGTCCAGGAGGCGATCCGGCGCGGCACGATCCTGATCGACACCGACGGCGCCCGGATCGGCCAGGTGAACGGGCTCTCGGTCACGCAGCTCGGCGAGCTGGCGTTCGGCATGCCGACCAGGATCACGGCCCGTGTCCGGCTCGGCCGGGGCGACGTCGTCGACATCGAGCGCGAGGTCGAGCTGGGTGGGCCGATCCACTCGAAGGGCGTGCTCATCCTGGCCGGCTTCCTCGGCGGGCGGTTCGCGGCCGAGCGCCCGCTGACCCTCCACGCCAGCCTCGTCTTCGAGCAGTCCTACAGCGGGGTCGAGGGCGACAGCGCCTCGCTCGCCGAGCTCTGCGCGCTCCTCTCGAGCCTGTCCGGCCTGCCGATCCGCCAGGATCTCGCGATCACCGGCTCGGTCAACCAGCACGGCGCCGTCCAGCCGATCGGCGGGGTCAATGAGAAGATCGAAGGCTTCTTCGACGTCTGTGTCGCGCGCGGTCTGACCGGCGAGCAGGGCGTGATCATCCCGGCCGCGAACCGCAAGAACCTGATGCTCCGCCGTGACGTGGTCGAGGCCGCCGAGGCGGGGCGGTTCCGCGTCTACGCGGTCGAGACGGTCGACGAGGCGATCGCGCTCCTCACCGGCCGGCCGGCCGGCGAACCCGGCGAGGACGGCACCTACCCGCTCGACTCGGTGAACGGGCTCGTCGATGCCCGGCTCGTCGAGCTGGCCGAACTGGCCCGCGAGTACGCTCGGGAACCCGAGGAGGAGGGCGCGGCCGGGGCGGATCCGGCGGCTGCGCCCGGTAGCTGAGCCCAGGATCGGCGAGCATCCGCACGAGGCAACGAGGCAACGATGGGCTGGTTCACCCCGCACATTCCGGGACTGCCGTACACCGACCGCGAGGAGGCCGGGCGTCGGCTCGCCGAGCGGTTCGCCGCGCTCGGCGAGCGTCAGGCGCTGCAGGCCCGCGCGGTCGTGCTCGGCATCCCCCGCGGCGGCGTGCCGGTGGCGGCCGCGGTCGCCCGGGCGCTCGGGCTGCCGCTCGACGTCCTCGTCGCCCACAAGCTCGGGGCGCCGGGGCAGCCGGAGCTCGCGATCGGAGCGGTTGCCGCCGACGGGACGGTCCTCGTCGAGCCGTGGGCCCGCGAGCTCGTCGGCGACGATGAGGTCTACCTGCGCCGGGCGGCCGACGATGAGATCGCCCGGGCTCGCCGGCGCGAGAGCGTTCTGCGCCGCGGGCGGCCGCCGGTCGATCTTCGGGGACGGACCGCGATCATCGTCGACGACGGGATCGCGACCGGGGCGACGATGCACGTGGCGGTCCTCGCCGCACGGGCGGCAGGGGCGGCGAAGGTGATCGTTGCCAGCCCGGTCGGGGCGGCCGAATCGGTCGCCCGCCTGCGCTCGGTGGCCGACGACGTCGTCGTCCTGGCGACGCCGGAGCCGTTCTTCGCGGTCGGCGAGTTCTATGTCCGCTTCGATCAGGTCGACGACGAAGCGGTGGCGGCGCTCCTGGCCGCCGGTGTGCGGCCGGAACCCGGGGCGACGCCCGGGGCCGAGCGCGACCGGAAGGCCACGGAGGAGCAACGATGAACCGATCCGGAGCGCGGCACGAGATCCTTGCCCACACCGCCGACGTCGGCCTCCGGGTCGAGGCGCCCGAGCTGCGATCGCTCTTCAGTGAGGCCGCCGCGGCGCTGGCCGAACTCGCGGCGGACGTCCCGGCAGGTGCCCGGGAGCTGCCGCCCGAGCGCGTCGAGCTCGAGGCGCCCGATCTCGTCGGACTCGCCTACGAGTGGCTCAACGAGCTGATCGGCCTGGCCGACGTGCGCCGCGCCGCGCTCGCGGGCGCCCAGGTCGAGCGGCTCGAGCAGGTGCCACCGCCCAGCGACCCGGGCGACGAGGCGACCTGGACCTGGTGCCTCGACGGCACGATCCGGCTCGCCCGGTTCGAGGACGGTGACGTCCGGCCACGGGTCGGGGTGAAGTCCGCGACGTACCACGACCTGCGGGTGGAGCCGTCCGAAGGTGGCTGGACGCTGACCGCGTATCTCGACGTCTGAGGTGGTTGCGATGGCTCGGGCAGCTCACGGATCACGCGCCCCGGCGGTCTCGAGCGGGGTGGGCGCCCGGGCTGCTCCGTCCGCCGGGCCCCCGCTGCAGATCGAGCGGATCGACCCGTACCGCTGGCGGATCGCGCGCGACGAGCGGCGCGGGATGCGCGTCGAGGGGATCGTCTACGCCGACGACCGCCTGATGTGCACCCTGCGCGACGACCCGGCCCTCCAGCAGGTGGCGAACGTGGCCACGCTGCCCGGCATCGTCGGTGCCTCGCTCGCGATGCCCGACGTCCACTGGGGGTACGGCTTTCCGGTCGGCGGGGTTGCCGCGACCGAGCTCGAGGGCGGGGTCGTCAGCCCGGGCGGGATCGGGTTCGACATCAACTGTGGCGTCCGGATCATCCGCAGCGACCTCGTGGTCGAGGAGATCCGGGCCGTGCTGCCGCGGCTGGCCGATGCGCTCTTCGCCGCGGTCCCCTCAGGCGTCGGTGCGCGGGCCGGCCACCGGCTCCGGCGCGACGAACTCGACGAGGTCCTCCGCGACGGCTCGCGCTGGGCGGTCAGTCGGGGCCTCGGCTGGGCGGACGACCTCGAGCGGACCGAGGAGCACGGGCGGCTTGCCGGCGCCGATCCGTCGGCGGTCTCAGCGCGGGCCCATGAGCGAGGCGCCGACCAGCTCGGCACGCTCGGCTCGGGGAACCATTTCCTGGAGATCGAGGTCGTCGACGAGATCGGCGACGCCGTCGCGGCCGAGGCGTTCGGCCTCCGGCTCGGCCAGGTCGTCGTTTCGATCCACTGCGGATCGCGGGGCCTCGGCCACCAGGTGTGCACCGATCACGTCGCGGTCATGGACCGCACGATGGGCCGCTCCGGGATCCACGTCCCGGACCGGCAGCTGGCCTGCGCGCCGCTCGGCTCGGCCGAGGCCCGGGCGTACCTCGGGGCAATGGCCGCCGCCTCGAACTTCGCCTGGGCGAACCGCCAGCTGATCGCCCACCACGTCCGGGGCGTTTTCGAGCGCGTCCTCGGCCGGAGTGCCGAGCAGCTCGGGATGCGCCTCGTCTACGACCTCAGCCACAACATCGCCAAGCTCGAGCGCCACCAGGTCAGCGGGCGGGCGGTCGACGTGTGCGTCCACCGCAAGGGTGCCACGCGCGCCTTTCCGGCCGGCCACCCGGACGTGCCCGAGGTCTACCGATCGATCGGGCAGCCGGTCTTCGTGCCCGGGGACATGGGCCGCTACTCGTACGTCGCGGTCGGCGCGCCCGGCGCGATGGAGCAGACGTTCGGCTCGACCTGCCACGGCGCCGGGCGCAACCTGTCGCGCCACGCCGCCCTGCGCGAGCTGCGTGGCGTCTCGATCGCCGACCAGCTCGAGCGGGCGGGGATCCTCGTCCGGGCCGAACGCTACGATCTGCTCGCCGAGGAGGCATCGCTTGCCTACAAGGACGTCGCGACGGTGATCGAGGTGGCCGAGGGGGCCGGTCTCGTGCGCCGGGTCGCGCGCCTCCGGCCGCTCGCGGTCGTCAAGGGCTGAGCAAGGCGGCGGGCCGGGTCGGGATGCGCAGGGTCCTTCTCGTCCTCGCCGCCGGCGCCCTGGCGCTCGGTGGGTCTTCCTCCTCGGCGCCGGTCGCCGGACCCGGCACCGGCCGGTGTCCAGACGACCCTCGTCAGCCGGGGCACGATCGAGTCGACGGTCGAACCCCGACTGTCCGACCGCAACCATCTCGCAACCGAGCCGCCACCACTCGGGTGCCGACGTGACCGGGTCCGTTGCCTAGGCTTCTGGCTCGAGGCCGCGAACGATGCGTCGTGGCCAGCCGGATCGATCACCGCGATGCGTCGCCGCGCAGGCCGCATTAGCTGGATCACCCGCATCACCACCGCCGGAGGCGCGCCATGTTCCGACCCGTCGATGCCGAGTCCTCTTCGCTCCGCCGTGGCCGCACACCGGTGACCTGCGTCGCCTGCGGCTGCCGGCTCGAGGCCGCGACCGGTGCCCGGGATGGCGAGTACCGCCACTTCCAGCCGTTCGGGGGTCGCGATGCGCGGGGCTGCCGCGTCGACTGCGTGACGCTCGTCCACGACGCGACGGGCCGTCCGGTCCTCGCCTCGATCGCGTAGCGGCTCGACCGGCGGGCGCCGGGCTCACCGGACCGCGGGGGCGCCCGGCTTACGGGCCGGCTTTGTCGACCTCGATCCGGTAGCCCACGGCGCGGACCGGGACGATCGAGGGTCCGCCCGTCTCGGCGAGCTTGGCGCGTAGTCGCGCCAGGTGCGGCTTCAGCCAGAGCAGGTCCGGGTCGGTCTCCTCGGGCCAGCCCGCCCGGGCGAGCCGCCCGTGGGGGACGACGTCGCCGCCGGCGCGGACGAGTGCCTCGAGGAGCCGGTACTCGGTCGGGGTGAGCGAGAGGACCGTTCCGCTGATCCGGGCCTCGTGGCGTCGGGGGTCGATCTCGAGCGGACCGGCGCGGAGCGGGCCGCCGGCGCCGCCGCCAGCCGGGGCGAGCGCCCCCTCCGCCCGCCGCATCACCGCGGCGATCCGGGCAAGGAGCTCGGCCCGCCCGAACGGCTTCGTCAGGTAGTCGTCAGCGCCCCGCTCAAGCGCCCGGACCTTGGCGGTCTCCGCACTCTCGCCGCTGACCACGATCACCGGCGCCGCACCGAGCGCCCGGATCTGGCCGATCACCGAGAACCCGTCGGGGCCGGGCATCGCGAGGTCGAGCAGGACGAGGTCGGGCGACTCCTCGCGGTAGCGCTTGACGGCCGTCAGCCCGTCGTAGGCGGTGATCACCTGGTGTCCCTCGGTGCCGACGAGCGCGGTGATCGCGCCGACCATCGCCGGGTCGTCGTCGACGACGAGGATGCGCAGCGGGCGGGGTCGGGTCACTCGACTACCCTCCAGCTCAGACCGCGACCGCCGCCGGCAGGGCGACGACGAAGCGGGCCCCGGCAGGGGCGGCAGGTTCACACCACAGGTGACCGCGCATCGACTCCGCGAGCCGGCGGGCGGCGAAGAGCCCGATCCCGGAACCACGTGCGGTGTGCGTGTCGCGACGGGCATACGGCTCGAAGATCCGCTCGCGCCACTCGGGTGGGATTCCCGGCCCCTCGTCGGCGACGCCGATCCGGACGATCCCCTCGACGAGCGAGGTGTCGATCATGATCGTCGTGCCCGGCGGCGCGTACTTCACAGCGTTCTCGACGAGGTGCTCCACGATCTGGCGGAGCCGCGGCGGGTCGGCGAGCACCTGGCGGCGGACGGTCGGCCGAAGCTCGACGCGGTGCTGGCGCAGGAGCGGCGTCAGCTCCTCGACGGTCTCGGCGAGGAGCGCGACGACATCGGTCGGCACGACCTCGACCGGCTGCTCCTCGGTCTGGCGGACCGAGGCGAGGATCGAGTCGACGAGCCGGTCGAGGCGTTCGATTTGCTCGATCGAAGCCCGATGCCATTCGGCCCGCAGCGCCCGGCGCTCGAGGTCACGTGATTCGCGGCCGTCGAGGTCGGGTTCCTCGGCGAGCAGGTCCGCGTAGGCGCGCACGACCGCCAGGGGGGTGCGGAGCTCGTGGGTGACGAGCGCGATCAGCTCGCTCCGGGCCTCGTCGATCGCGCGTAGCTGCTCGAGCTGCGCCTCCGCCTCGCGCTGGAGCCGGCCCTTCTCAACGATCCCGGCGAGGATGTCGGCGATCGCGCCGAGCTGCTGGACGTCGTCGGGCGTGAAGTCACGCGGCCGCTCGGTCTGGACGTTCAGGACGCCGACGACCTGGTCGTGCCAGGAGAGCGGCACCGAGAGCATCGAAGCGACGAAGCGCCGCTGGTCGAGGCCGCGGACCCAGAGAAAGCGCGGTTCGGCGCGCACGTCGGGGATGACCATCGGTGTCCGCCGGGCAGCGACCAGGCCCGTGATCCCCTGGCCGAACGGGACGCGGGCGCGCCCGATCTGGTAGCGGTCGAGGCCGGTCGTCGCCGCCAGGGTCAGGCGCTCGCCGTCGCGGTCGAGAAGATAGAGCGACGAGACGTCGGCGTGGAGGGCGTCGCGCGTGCCGTCGACGACGATCTCGAGCAGCTCCTCCCACGTCCGCGCGGTCGTCGCCAGCCGCGCCACCTCGTGGAGGAAGCGCAGGCGCTCGATCTGCTCCTCGTGGCCGTCGTGCTGGTTCGGTGGCAGGGCCTCGTCGGCGGCCACTGGGCGGTCGACGCCCATCGGGCGGTCGGACGGGCCGGGTCGGGAAGTCGCCATGCTCACCACGATACAAGCCTATGGCGAGCGGGTACGACGAAGGTTGCCGGGTGGTTGCGGGCCGGTGGAGAGTCGGGCCCGATGTCGGGATCGCGCGCGAGGGGGCGGGGGTGCCGCCTGTGCCGCCGGGAGGGCGCGAAGCTCGTCGGGATCGCGCACGAGGGGGCGGGGGACTGGCCCCGCGCCCCCTCGCTGGCGCCCGACGGGAGTCGTTGGGTCAGACCCGCGAGCGGAGCACCGCTGCGGCCGCGAGCAGCCAGCCCAGTCCGGCCGCCGTGGCGAGCACCGTGAGGGTCGGGAGGAACGGGACGGCGGGCGCGGCAGGATCGGTCGTGGCGGTCGAGGTCGGTGGGACCGTGACGGCCGGGGTGGTCGTGGGCGGCGGGGCGGAGACGGTCACACCGACCTGACCGCGCAGCTCGCCGGCCGGGTTCGCGGCGGTGTGGAGGTTGATGTACGTCGTGCCGGCCCGGATCGCATCAACCGCTCCCGAGAACGTCGTGACACCGCCGGTCGGCGTCAGGTTCGCGGCGGTGAGCGTCCCGACGACTGGGCTTGTCCCGACGCCGGCGAGCGGGAACAGGATGCCCCCGTTCGATCCGGCTGCGCCGAGGTGGATGTGACCGGCCGCCGGCGCCGATGTCATCGCGCTGTCGGTGAGCCAGTATGTGATCGCGTCGCCGGCAGCATTGATGACGACGGTCGCATCACCGGTCGCCGCGCCGGCCACCGGCGGGACCTCCTGGGTGCCACTCAGCGGGGTGGAGAACCCCTGGGCGCCGGTTGCGATCGCCAGCTGGCCGCGCAGCTCGCCGGCCGGGTTCGCGGCGGTGTGGAGGTTGATGTACGTCGTGCCGGCCCGGATCGCCTCGAGCGCTCCCGAGAACGTCGTCACACCGCCGGTAGCGAGGAAGTCCGAGGCGTCGAGGATGCCGACCATCGGGCTCGGCCCGGCGGCGAGCGGGAGCATGACGCCGCCGTTCGACCCGGCTGCGCCAAGGTGGATGTGCGCGGCTGCCAACGCGTCGCTCAGGCCGCTGTACTGGACGAGGTAGCGGATCGTCGTCCCGTCCGGGCTGAGGACGAACGTCGCCGATCCGGTCGCTGAGGTCGCGACCGGTGGAACCTCCGCACCCCCGGAGAGTGTTGCTGTCCAGACCTCGCCGCTCGCCGCCGCCTTCGCGGTGGCCGGCAGGGCGAATAACCCGGCGATGAGGGCGAGAATCCCGATGCGTCGTCTCATGCTCTTCTCCTCCGTCGACTGGTGGCCCGTTCCCCAGGTGAGGCCGGGCTGACCATCGCTACGTCGAGAAGCGCCCGGCGGATCTTGCGTCGATCGTCAAACCGACCTGGCCGGGCCGACGTATCGAGTGATAGCGACCAGGACGGTCTCGCGGGCGAAGGAGAGGTGAGGATGGCGATCGGGGGCAGGCGGCTCGGTCTCGCGGCAGGTGTCGGTCTCGTCGTCGCGCTCTGGGGCGCCGGCCAGGTGGTCGGGTCCGTGCTCGCGGCCGGGGCCGGGGTGACGATCGCGGGCTTCGCCTTCACGCCGGCGAGCGTGACGATCGCGGCCGGTGAGAGCGTGGTCTGGACGATGGGCGGTGACCCCGAGCAGCACACGGTGACCCCCGATGTCGCCGGCGCGTTCGCGGACAGTGGGATCCTCGACAGCGGTCAGACGTTCCGGGCGAGGTTCGACAGCCCCGGCACGTACCCGTATCACTGCCAGCTCCACCCGTTCATGAAGGGGACGGTCGTCGTCACGGGCGGATCGGGGACGCCGACACCGCCGCCGACACCGACACCGCGCCCCGGCGCGACGCCCAAGCCGACCCCGAC
>JAJYXX010000333.1:0-3971 GCA_021801545.1 Chloroflexota bacterium
CGCACGAACTCGAGCGTGTAGCGCAGGCGCTTGGCCGCGATCCGCAGCTCGTGGAGGGTCGCGACATCGGCCCAGCGGAGGACCGGCTCGTAGGCCCGGACCTGCTCGTAGGCCCGCCAGATCCTCGACGGGGCGGTATCCCGGATCCGGTGGGGCGAGTTGGGCGAGCTCGGGGCGACGGCGAGTCCCTCGCGAAGGGTGAACTCGCGGTAGTCGTCGAGCCAGCGCCGGTAGCCGGCCGAGTCGAGCTCACGGAGGAGAAGCTGGCGGGCTTCGTCGCGCTGGCTGCGCCAGGCGTCGATCAGCGGCTGGATCGCCGCCACCTCGTGGTCCGGCAGCGCCGCCCGGTACGTCTCCAGGGCATCGATCAGGACGTCCCGATCGCGGACGGTCCCCAGGCGACCGGCGACGGTCCGCAGCCGGCGCTGGAAGCGCTTCGTCCGGTCTGCGTCGAAGCCATCCCCGAAGACGCGCCAGGCGGCGCGCATCCGGCGTGTTGCGACGCGCATCCCGTGAAGCTCCTCGGGGTCCCGGCCGAGCCGCGTGCCCGGCTCTCGCGCGATCATCCGGGCGAGATGGAAGCGGAGGACCTTGCGTCCGGCCTCGGCGACCGTGTCGTCGGGCAGGACGCCCGGTGACTTCGCAAGGGGGATGAGCGGGCCGGCATCGGAGGAGGCCAGACTGGCCTCCAGGGCCAGGGTCTGGGTCTGGAGCGCCGCCTCGGACGAGGACACGGCCGGGGTCACGGCCGCGCCGAGGCCGGCCGGGGGTGCGTCGGTCCCCGCCGCCTCAAGGGTGACTGGTGCCTCGGTGTCGCTCATGCGTCGGCGCCCTGACCGCGCGCCCGGGCGAGTGCGGCGGCGTGGAGGGCACGGTCGAGCTTCGAACCCGTCGCCGGTGCCAGCCGCGGGTCGAGATCGAGCAGCGCCCGCAGCTCGAGGAGCGGGACCTCGTCGCCCTCGCGGAGCTCGATCTCGATCTCTGTGAAGCGGTCGACGACCCGGCCGCGGTCGAGTACCTCGACCTGGTCGAGGCTCAGCTCGAGGCGCGTCGCGTCGGTCACCAGGTCGCGCCGGCGGCGGAACTGGCGGACCGTGACGAGATCGACCAGGGGTGCCCCGTCGCACAGCTCGAGGAGCAGCGTCCGCGCCGGGGAGGGTGGCCAGGTGCGAGGATCGAGCTCCTCACCGGCCGGGCCCTCGAGCTCCGTGCGCCGCTGGAGCGCCCCCGCCTCGGTCGTCGTCGCCTTCACGGTCAGCAGGGACTCGGTCGCGGTGCGCCGGGCTCGTGCCGCCAGACCGGCGCGGGCGAGCGCCCCGTCCGCGGTGTCGAAATAGGTGTCCGTGCAGCGGGTCTCGCGGACCGCCGGCTCGGCGGTGAAGCGACCGAGCGAGGCCGCCGCCAGGAGCCGGTCGGCGGTGGCAGGGTCGCGTGCGAGATACTTGAGCTCGATCTCCACCGATCGTTCGTCCGTCATCGGTGCACCAGGCTTGCCGATCAGGCCCGCGGATCGAGCGAGCCGGCGCCCGCGCCGGGTCGATGGGGGATTGCCGCCTGCTCGGCTTCCTCGAGGGCGATCTCCTTCATGACCTGGAACGTGTCGATCGTGCCGGCGCACTGCTCGATCTCCTCGGTTCGGCGCCAGGTTCCGTCGCTGCCGAGCTGCCAGGAGCGCCGGTCGTCGGCGAGCATCGTGGCGATGATCGTCGCCAGGCGGGCCTGGGCGGTCGTGTCCTCGATCGGCGTCACCGCCTCGACGCGCCGGTCGAGGTTGCGCTCCATGAGGTCGGCCGAGCCGATGTACCACTCCTGGTTGCCGCCGTTCAGGAAGCCGAAGATCCGCGAGTGCTCGAGGAACTCGCCGACCACCGAGCGAACGCGGATCCGCTCGGAGAAGCCCTCGCGCCCCGGCGCCAGGGAGCAGATGCCGCGCACGATCAGGTCGACCTCGGCACCGGCCTGGCTGGCGCGGTAGAGCGCCTCGATGCAGGCCGGGTCGACGACCGCGTTCACCTTCAGCGTGATCCGGGCCGGACGGCCGGCCCGGGCGTGGCCGATCTCGCGCTCGATCAGCTCGAGGATCCGTGTCCGGAGGCTGTGGGGGGCGACGAGCAGGCGGCGGAACGTGCGCTGGCGCGACAGGCCGGTCAGGACGTTGAACAGGTCGGTGACGTCCGCCCCGAGCTCCGGACGGGACGAGAGGAGCCCGAGATCGACGTACTGGCGGGCGGTCTTCGGATTGTAGTTGCCGGTCCCGATGTGGACGTAGCGGCGCAGGCCGTTGCCCTCGCGACGGACGACGAGGGCGGTCTTCGAGTGGGTCTTCAGCCCGACGAGCCCGTAGACGACGTGGGCCCCCGCCTGCTCGAGCTTGCGCGCCCAGACGATGTTCGCCTCCTCGTCGAAGCGGGCCTTGATCTCGACCAGGACGACGACCTGCTTGCCGCGCTCGGCGGCCCGGATCAGGTCGCGCACGATCGGCGAGTCGCCCGAGGTGCGGTAGAGCGTCTGCTTGATCGTCAGCACGTCCGGGTCGTCGGCGGCCTGGTCGATGAACCGCTCGACCGAGGCGACGAAGCTCTCGTAGGGGTGGTGGACGAGGATGTCGCCAGCGCGGATCGCGGCGAAGACGTCGGCCGGCTCGTCGCCGGTCGGCAGCAGGCGGGGCGGGGTGACCGGCGTCCAGGCCGGCATCCGCAGCTCCGGGATGTCGAGTTCGGCGATCTGCCAGAGCCCGGACAGATCGAGCATCCCGCTGATCTCGTAGCAGTCCTCCTCGGTGAGACCGATGCCCCGCAGGAGGGTCTGGCGTGTCGCCGCGGGCATCGAGCGCTCCACCTCGAGGCGGACCGCCTCGCCGAAGCGTCGGCGCCGGAGCTCCTCCTCGATCGCGAGCAGGAGGTCGTCTGCCTCGTCCTCCTCGATCGCGAGGTCGGCGTTGCGGGTGACCCGGAAGAGGTGCGTGTCGACGATCTCCATCCCCGAGAAGAGCAGGTCGAGGTTCGCCTCGATCACCTGGTCGAGGAGGACGTACGTGTGGCGGCCGATCTCGAGCAACCGGGGCAGGATCTGGGGCACCTTCACCCGGGCAAAGCGCCGCTCGCCGGTCTCGGGGTCGCGCAGGCCGACCGCGATCGAGAGGCTGAGCGTGCTGATGTACGGGAACGGGTGGCCGGGATCGACCGCCAGCGGCGTCAGGACCGGGAAGATCTCCTCGACGAAGCGCTCCCGCAGGCGGGCGTGGTGATCCGGCACCGCTGCGTAGTCGACGATCGAGACGCCGGCCCCGGCGAGCTGGCCACGGACGGTGGCGAAGATGCGCGAGTGCTCCTCGACGAGCTCCTGGACGCGTGGTCGGATCGCGGCCAGCTGCCCGGTCGCCGAGCGGCCGTCGGGGGAGGTGTGGACCGAGCGCGCCGCGGCCTGCTGGCGCAGGCCGGCCACCCGGACCTGGAAGAACTCGTCGAGGTTGTTGGCGAAGATCGCCAGGAACTTCACGCGCTCCAGGAGCGGGTTGCGCTCGTCGCGTGCCTCGTGGAGAACGCGCGCGTTGAAGTCGAGCCAGGAGAGCTCCCGGTTGATGTACGGCAGCGGGCGGGCCGCGCGTTCGGTGCGCCGGTTCGTCCTCGCGCGGACGCCGGGTCGGACCGCGGTCATCGCCGCTCGTCCCTCCCGGCCGAGTTGGTCCGCTCCGCGGTGCAGGCCGGGCAGGGGCAGTGGTCGCGCAGGAGCTGGAACGGATAGAAGCCCGAGTGGTGCCCGTCGCCCCACTCGGGCGCCACCGCGTACTGGCCGACGAGCGTGATGTCGACCATCCGCGTCTGCTCGGGGGCGAGGGAGGGCTTCGTGTCGAGCCAGCCCGGCAGCCCCGCCTCACCGCGGCAGTAGGCGCACGGGCAGAGCCAGCGCAGGGCGACGAAGTCGTAGATGGTCCGGTGGCCGTCGCGCCAGTCGATCTCGAGCGTGCCGGC
>JAJYXX010000333.1:4071-10753 GCA_021801545.1 Chloroflexota bacterium
ACCGGCCCGGCCTGGGGCACCGGCCCGGCCTGGGGCACCGACCGGGGCTCGATCGGCGATGATGCCCTCAACGCATGGACACCACCCCGACCGGCGAGTCCGCTCGCTCGCCCGCCGCGCCAGCCCCCGATCCGGCCGCCCAGTCGGCACCAGGCCCGGCCCCTGGCCCGGGCGGCACGACCGCCCGTGACCCGGCCGCCGTTGCCGAGCTCAGCCATGCCCGCGACGCTGGCGACGTGGCGGCCGAGCTGCGGGTGGATCCTGCCCTCGGCCTCGAACCGGAGGAGGCGGTCCAGCGCGCCGCGCTCGTCGGCCCGAACGCGCTCGAGGAGGTACGGCCACCATCGCTGGCGGCGATGCTCGTCGACGCTGCGACCGAGCCGTTCGTGCTCCTCCTCGCGCTCGCTGGCGTCCTGGCGATCCTGCTCGGCGAGGTCCGCGACGGTCTCCTCGTGCTGGTCGGCCTCGTCCCGATCGTCGGCGCCGACGTGGTCACCGAGTACCGCGGCGAGCGTGCCCTCGAGGCCCTTCGGGCCGCGTCCGCGCCGCTCGCCCGGGTCCGTCGCGGCGGTGCCGTCAGCGAGGTCTCCGCCGAAACGCTCGTGCCGGGTGACGTCGTCCTCGTGCGCACCGGCGATGTCGTGCCGGCCGATCTCCGTCTCACCCGGGTCGAGCGCCTGCTGGTCAACCGGAGCATCCTGACCGGCGAGTCGATCCCCGAACCAGGGTCGGTCCGGCCCGACCCGGCCGACGCCGCCACGGCCGCTCGTCGGAGCATCGCCTATGCCGGCACGAGCGTCGTCGGCGGTCGCGCCGAGGGGATCGTCGTCGCGATCGGGCAGGCCACCGAGTTCGGCCGGATCGCCGGCGGCCTGGCGGGGCGCGAGCGACGCCGCTCGCCGCTCCAGCGCGAGCTCGATCGCCTCGTCCGGATCCTGCTCGTCGTCGCGGCCGGCCTGATCCTCGTCACGACCGGCTCCGGGTTCCTGCGCGGCCACGAGTTGGGCGCGAACGTGCTGGCCGGGATCTCGGCCGCGATCGCCTCGATCCCCGAGGAACCACCGGTCCTGCTCGCGGTCACTCTCGGCCTGGGTGCCTACCGGCTCCTCCGGCGCGGCGTCCTCGTGCGTCGCCTGAGCGCCGAGGAGACGCTCGGCGCGGTCGACCTCATCCTGACCGACAAGACCGGGACGCTCACCCAGAACCGGCTCGAGGTCGCCTCGGTCAGGACGCTCGCCGGGCCGGTCGTCGATCCCGCCCGGCGGCTCGAGCTGCTCGTCGCCGCCCTGCGGGCCGAGGAGGACGCCTGGCCGGCCGAGGACGTCGTTCCGGGTTCGTTCACGCGAGCGCTCACGGCCGCCGTCCGCGCGCACGGCGGCGACCCGGTCTTCGACCCGCAGCTCCTGCTCGACGCGGAGCCGGCGTCGGATGCGCTGGCGGTCACCCGGACGCGGGCCCGGCGCGACGGCAGGATCGAGGAGCTCGTTCTGGGTGCGCCGGAGGCGGTTCTCGGTCTCGTCGCGCCGGCCGGCTCCGCGGAACGGGCGGCCTGGCACGAGCTGATCGAGGCCGGCGCCACCGCCGGCGAGCGGCTCATCGCCCTGGCCGGTCGGCTCGACGAGGAACCCTGGGAGATGCGCGCCCTGATCGGCTTCGCCGATCCGCTGCGACCGGGGATCGCGGAGGCGCTGGCCCTGGCCGACCGGGCGGGCATCCAGACGGTGGTCGTGACCGGCGATCACCCGCGGACGGCGCTCGCGATCGCCCGGGCCGCGGGCCTGGCGGCCGAGCGCGCGATCACCGGCGAGGAGCTAGCCGGCTGGGACGACGCCCGGCTCGCACGCGAGCTACCCGACCTGCACGTCGTCGCCCGCTCGACCCCGGACCAGAAGGAGCGCCTCGTGCAGGTCGCCCGAGACGTCGGGCGGATCGTGGCCGTCACCGGCGACGGGGTGAACGACGCCCCGGCGCTCCACCGGGCGGACGTCGCGGTCGCGATGGGCAGCGGAACTGCGGTCGCCCGCGAGGCATCGGATCTCGTCCTCGGCAACGACTCGTTCGCGACCTTGATGTTCGGCCTGGCCGAAGGCCGCCGGATCGTCGACAACGTCCTCAAGGGGCTCGTCTTCCTCATCTCGACCCACGTCGCATTCCTCGGCTTCATCCTGATCGCGACGATCTTCGCCGGCGACCTCGTGGCCCAGCCGCTTCTGCCGCTCCAGATCCTCTGGATGGAGCTGTTCATCGACGTCTCGACCTCGGTCGCCTTCGAGCGCGAGCCGCCCGAACCGGACCTGATGGACCGGCCGCCGCGTCACGCCAGCCGGCCGCTGCTCACCGGTGAGCTGCTCATCCGGGTCGTGGGCGCCGGGAGTTTCACCGCCCTGGCGGCGCTCGGGCTGATGGTCAGCCACCCAGGCGGGTTCGAACACGCCCGCTGGCTCGCCTACACGACGCTCGTCGTCTCGCAGGCGGTGCGGGCCTATGCGAACCGGAGCCTGAAGACCCCCCTCCACCGGCTGCGCGCCAACTGGTTCCTCGCCCTCGCCTGCCTCGTCGCGATCGGCACTCAGGCCCTGATCCCGCTCGTGCCGCCGCTGGCAGAGGCGTTCCGCGCCGCCGCCCTCGAGGCCGGCGACTGGTTGCTCGTCGCGGTCGTGGCGCTCGCCCCGGCCGTGCTCGCGGAGATCGTCCGCACGCTGCGTGGAACGAGCTGGGTGGCCTGATGGGCGGCCTGCTTCCGAATGCCCTCCTCGTCGCCCGGCGCGAGTACCTCCAGCGGGTGCGGAGTCGCGCCTTCGTCGTCTCGACGATCGTCCTGGCCGTCGTCGCCCTGGCGGCCGGGCTGTCACCGGTCGCGCTCCGCGCGCTCGACCGCGAGGCGGTCGCCCGGCTCGCCGTCCACGTCCGGGCGACCGACCTGGGCGTCGATCCGATCGGCGCGGCGAACGTCGTGCTCAACGCCGGTGCGCTCACCCTCGGCGACGAAGGCAAGCGAGCCTTCGACATCCAGCTCGCGCCGGACCTCGAGGCGGCGATCGGCCAGGTCCGCGCGCGGCGGCTGGTCGGGGTCCTGGTGATCGACCGGGCGGCGAGCGGGAAGCTGGCCTACGAGCTGATCTCGAACGTCTCGCCGGCCGGACGCCAGGCGACGATCATGAAGCTGGCCGCGGTCTGGGTCTCGATCCAGGACGGTCTTCAGCGGGCCGGGCTCGCGCCGAGTGCCACCGGAGGCCCGTACGAACGCTTCGTCGTCACGCCGGCCGGGCCGTCCGGCGCGGTGCAGCCGTCCGAGACTCAGGCGGTCGGGCAGGTCCTCGTCGCGACGATCCTCGTCATCCTGATCTTCATCACCGTCATGACGTACGGGATGTGGATCGCGGTCAGCGTCGTCGAGGAGAAGAGCAGCCGGGTGATGGAGCTCGTCCTGAGCGCCGCGACCCCCGCCCAGATGCTGACCGGCAAGGTGGTCGGGGTCGGTGCCGCCGGGCTGACCCAGTACGCCGCGATCCTCGCCGCCGGGCTCGGGGCGACGCTCCTCCAGGCGCCGGTCGAAGGCGCGCTCTTCGGCGGCGTCCGTCCCGGCGACAGCCCGCTGAGCGGCCTGACACCGGCGATCCTGCTCGCCTTCGTCGGCTTCTTCGCCCTCGGCTTTTTGCTCTACGCGCTCCTGTACGCAGCGGCCGGCTCGCTCGTCAGCCGCCAGGAGGACGTCCAGCAGGTCGCGATGCCGATGATCTTCCTGGCCATGGGCGGCTACTTCGCCGCCTCGATGGCGGTCACCTCGATCGAGGCGGCCTGGGTGGTGCCGCTCTCGTTCGTCCCGTTCTTCTCACCGTACCTGATGCTCGCCCGAATCGTGTTCGGTGATGCCGAGCCGTGGGAGGTGGCAGCCGCGGTCGCCGCGCTGCTCGCCACGATCGCGCTCGTGGCCTGGTTTGCGGTGCGGATCTACCGTACGGGTGTCCTGACCTACGGCCAGCGTCCCGGCCTGCACGCCTATCTCGAGGCGTTCCGGCGCTCGGGCTGACACCGTCCGCGTCCGGACCCGGGCGTGGCGCGGACCCGGCGTTACTCGTCGGGGAACGGGAGGCGCTCGATCAGGGCGAGGACGGGGGCTGCAGCGGGTGGAACCGGTTCCGCCTCGCCCGGGCTCGCATCGGGGGCCGCGGGGATGAACCGCCAGAGCTGACTCCGGACCCCCGGCAGGTAGGGGCTGCGGCGGTGGCGGGCGACGACACCGGCGATCCCCTGGGCGACTGCCGCGGCGTGGAGGGCGCGACCGTCGCCGCTGATCGCCGGGACCGCCACGATCGTGTCGCCCGGGCGGAGCAACCGATCGAGCAGCTCGCGACGTCGCTTGAGGTGCAGGCCGAGGAGCGGGTGGCCGTCGAGGTAGAGGAGGTCGAAGACGAGGTAGACGATCGGGGGCCCGGGACCGTCGGCCAGCCTGGCGGCCAGAGCGGGCCGGTCCGCGCGGCCCCATCGATCGACGACGACGAGATCTCCATCCAGGACGGCCGATCGGGCGGCCAGCCGGGCCGGG
Organism: Chloroflexota bacterium; assembly: GCA_021801545.1. Lineage (GTDB taxonomy): Bacteria > Chloroflexota > Limnocylindria > Limnocylindrales > CSP1-4 > JAKAHU01. The sequence continues at coordinate 8,618 of JAJYXX010000333.1, forward strand.
AGCATGGCGACCTCCGGTACCAGCGGGGTGATGTCGCGATCCCGGCTGTCGAGGAGGCGGACGCCGGTGCGCCGATCAGGCGGCAACTCGGGATCGGGCTCGACGAAGGCGAGGCTCGCTCGCCGCCCCAGGCGGGCTCGAAGAGATGCTCGGCCGAGTCGAACGGTGCAGCGGCCGTCCGGGCGAGCATCGGGCGCAGCGAGACCGGCAGTCGCGGCAGGGCGGGATCCCAGTGCAGCGAGAGCTGGTCGGTCATGTGGGTCCAATCGTAGCCGGTACCCTTCGCTGCGTCGCCGCCGCCGCCGAGAGGTCGTCGCATGTCCCGTTCAGCGCGCCGATCGACGGCTCGTACGAGCTCTGGCGGATCGCCGTCGACGACGGTGCGCTCGAGCGTCTCTCCGAGGGTCGCCACGACATCCCGGCTTTCGACCAGCGACCGACCGGCGAGGGCTGCCGGATCGCGTACCTGCGCTCCTCGCCGACAGAGCTGCCGGACGTGTAGGTCGTCGATGCGGCCGGGCGGGGGAAGCAGGCCGAGATCCATGGCGGACCGCACACGCTCTACGACTTCGCGCCGAGCAGGGAGTTCCAGGTCCTCGCCGGGGCCGGGATCGGGGTCTGGTACGCGAACCCGCGCGGTTCGGAGGGCTCCGGCGAGGCGTTCAACGCCGCGAACTTCCGCGACTGGGGTGACGGTCCGATGCGCGACGTCCTGGCCGGCGTCGACGCCCTCGCCGCCGAGGGGCTGGCGGATCCGGCCCGTCTCGGTGTGACCGGGGGTTCGTACGGCGGCTACCTGACGAACTGGATCGTGGCCAGGGACCACCGCTTCCGGGCAGCGAGTTTGGGGAGATCCGCACCCCGCTGCTCATTCAGCGCGCGGAGCGCGACATCCGGACGACGCTCGGCCAGGCCGAGGCGCTGTTCACCGTCCTGCGCTCGGCTCGTCGGCCGGTCCGGCTGATGCGCGTGCCGGACGAGACCCACGAGCTCACCCGCTCCGGCACCCCGTTCCGGCGGGCCAAGAACCTCGTCCAGGTTCGCGACTGGTTCGTCCACCTCCTCGTCGAGGGACGGCCCGGGCTGCCGCCGCTGCCGTGGGCGTGGGCAGGCAGGTAGCGAGCGAACGGTCAGGTCCCGGGCGCTCGGAACCACTCCGCCTTGACATCCCGGTGGCGCACTCGCTATCGTATGGGGCACACTTGAGCATACAAATGCTCATATGAGCGAGCGGGCGAGAACGGCATGATATACGGGCAGTCACAGCTCGCAGTGAGCGACGCCCGGCTGATGGTGCGCGTCGCCCAGATGTACTACCGGATGCACCTCACCCAGGCGCAGATCGGGGAACGCCTGGGCATCAGTCGGTTCAAGGTCGGGCGCCTGCTGGATCGCGCCCTGCGCGAATCGACCGTTCGGATCGAGATCGTCCATCCCGAGGCACGCCTGGTCGAGCTCGAGGATGCGCTGGTCGAGCGCTTCGGTCTGCGGGGGGCCGTTGTCGTCGATGTGCCCACGGCTCTGTCCGGCCAGGACGCCGACGCCCTCGCTCGTGAGCGGGTCGCGGGCGCCGCGGCCGACCATCTCGCGACCGTCCGGCCGACAGGCGCGATCGGTGTCTCCTGGGGCCGGACGATGCTCGAGCTCGCCCGCCAGCTGCGGCCCGGCTGGACCACGGCGAGCGAGATCGTTCAGCTGAACGGTGCCACGTCCCGTTCCACGCGCCCGACCCGAGCGACCGAGATCGTCGAACGGTTCGGAATCACCACGGGCGCGTCCATGCGCCTGATGCCCGCTCCGGCGATCGTCGGTTCGCTCGATCTGCGCCTCGCCCTCGAGACGGATCCCTCGGTCGGCGAGACCCTCGACGCGGCGCGCACGGCTCCAACCGCCGTCTTCGGCCTGGGGGTCCTGTCAGCGGAAAGCGTGCTCGTGGAGTCGGGCTATCTGAGCGAGCAGGACCGGGCCGATCTCGTGGAGGCCGGCGCCGTCGGGGATGTCCTCGGCCGGTTCCTGTCAGGCGATGGCAGGATCGCGCTGCCACAGCTCGATCGGCGCACGGTCGGCCTACCACTCGAAGAGCTCGCGGCCAAGGAGCTGACGATCGGGCTGACCGCCGGGTCGGCACGCGGGCCG
>JAJYXX010000428.1 GCA_021801545.1 Chloroflexota bacterium
CCGCCGCTCCATCGAGCTCTCCGCCACGAAGTACTGCCCGGTCAGCGCGATGCTCTCGGCCGGCGACACGGAGATCCACCACCGCTACCGCGTCCGGCGCACGGGCGACCAGCCGCTCGAGGAGGAGAGCGAGGTGATCGTCACCGGACCGTACCAGCGCCCGGACGTCATCCGCTCCTGAAGCCACCGGCCAAGGGGATCCGGGGCTGCCCGGCAGGCTCTCGGCTTGCCTGCACGCCACACTCGGGCCCGCCCGGCCGGATCCTTGCGCCCGGTGTCGGAAAGCCGACCGGGCTTGCGCACGGTGAAAGCAACCAACACCACGAGCGCCCCGACCGTCGAGCCAGCACCCTCACGTGCGGCGCGTCCGCCAGCGAGGCCCGCCGTCGAGGCCCGCTTGCATGACTATGCAGCTTCATGTATAGTCATACGCCCATGACGGCAGCCCACCCCGGTCCAGGCACCTCCCACGTGGCGACCTCCGGCGAGAGGTCTCGCGCGACCGTGAGCGCGCGCCACGTGAGCCCGGTCCACGTCGACCGATGACGACCGGGGTGGACGGCCGGCCTGGGCACAGGCCGGCCGTGACGCTCGGGAAGGCAGGCGGAGACGCACCGGATCGCGCGATCCGGGTGGCCATCGTCGGGGCGACCGGGTACGTCGGCGCCGAGCTGATCCGGATCCTCGATCGCCACCCGAACGTGGATCTCGTCGGCCTCGTCGCCCGCGGACGCGAGGACGAGCCGATCGGCGCCACCCACGCCCATCTGGCCGGCACCGGCCTCGCGGTCGACCAGGCGACCCCTGAGGCGGATGCCGTCTTCCTCGCCCTGCCCCATGGCGCCGCAGCCGCGCTCGTACCCGGCCTCGTCGCCGGCGGCACGCGGGTCATCGACCTCGGACCGGACTTCCGCCTCCGCGACCCCGCCGACTACCCGCGCTGGTACGGCTTCGAGCACCCCGCCCCGGAGCTCCTCGCCCAGGCGGTCTACGGCCTGCCGGAGCTGCATCGCGACGAGCTCCGCGACCTCGCCGGCGCCCCGGTCGCGATCGTCGGAGCGCCGGGCTGCTATCCGACCGCGACGCTCCTCGCCCTCGCCCCGCTCGCCCGAGCCGGTCTGATCGGCGACCTCGTCGTGGACGCGAAGAGCGGCGTGTCGGGCGCCGGCCGCGAGCCAAAGCTCGAGACGATGTTCGGCGAGGTGAACGAGAGCGTCCGCGCCTACGGAATCGGCGGCCACCGCCACGTTGCCGAGATGGAGCAGGAGCTCGCCGAGCTCGGTCGGCGCGGTCCGCTCCACGACCCGGGAGCCAATCCCGGTGCCCGGCTCGTCGACTTCCTGCCCCACCTCGTGCCGATGACGCGCGGCATCCTCGCGGCCTGCCACGTCCGGCCAACGCGGCCGGTCAGCCAGGCGGAGCTCGACGCGCTCTACGCCGAGACGTACGCCACGGAGCCGTTCGTCGCGGTCGTCACCTCTCCGCCGGCGACGAAGCACGTCCTGGGCAGCAACACCTGCCGGGTCTACGTTCGGCTCGACGAGCGGACCGCCCGCATTCTCGCGATCGGGGTGATCGACAACCTCGTCAAAGGCGCCGCCGGCCAGGCGGTCCAGGCGTTCAACATCGTCCACAGGCTCGACGAGCGGACCGGCCTGGAGCAGCACCCCCTCGCACCTTGAACCACCACCGACCGAGGACCGCCAGCCGATGACCGACTCACCCACGCTCACCCGGGAGCTCCCCGCCTACCCGTTCACGCTTCCCGCGGTAGAACGACGGGCAGCAATGCCTGGCGGTTTCCTGGCCGGGGGGCTCGCGGCCGGGATCAAGCGCTCGGGCAGGCCCGACCTGGCGATCGTGCGTTCGATCGATGGGCCGGTCGCCACGGCCGCTGTCTTCACCCCGAACGCGTTCGCCGCCGCCCCCGTCCGGCTCAGCCAGGCCCACCTCGCCGCCACCGAGCCGGTCGGGCAGGGCCGCTTCGGCTGGAGCGAGGCGATCATCGCCACGAGTGGGAGCGCGAACGCCGCGACCGGGCCGGCCGGTGATGCCGACCAGGTCGCGATCGCCACGATGCTCGCCGACGCGCTCGCCGCCGCGCCCGAGCAGACGCTCGCGCTCTCGACCGGCGTCATCGGCACCCGGCTGCCACTCGACAAGGTTCGGGCCGGGATCGCGGCGCTCGCCGAGGGCGGTCTCGCCCCGACCCCGGAGAACCTCGAGGCAGCCGCGATCGCCCTGCGCACGACCGACTCCACGACCAAGCTCGCCACCGTCATCCTCGAGCTGCCCGGGCCAGACGGCCGGGACGTCACCGTCACCGTCTCCGGGATCGCCAAGGGGGTCGGGATGATCCACCCCCGGATGGCCACGATGCTCGCGATCGTGCTCACCGACGCCAGCGTCGGGCCGTCCGTCCTCCACGGGCTCCTCCGCGGCGCGACGGCCCGGACCTGGGACCAGCTCTCGGTCGACGGGGACACGAGCACGAACGACACCGTTTTCCTCCTCGCCTCCGGCGCGGCCGGGTCGGCGCCCGTCGAGGCCGGCACCGAGACGGCTGCGACGCTCGGCCGCGCCATCGAGGCGGTCGCTCGCGACCTCGCCCGTCAGCAGGCCGCTGACGGCGAGGGCGCCACGACCCTCCTCACCTGCCAGGTGACCGGCGCCGATGACGACGCCGCTGCCCGCGCCGTCGCCCGGGCGGTCGTCTCGAGCAGCCTCGTCAAGGCCGCGGTGCACGGGCGCGATCCGAACTGGGGCCGGATCGCCGGCGCGGCCGGCAACGCCCGTCTCGCCGAGCCGGCCGTCCTCGAGGCCGGCGGGCTCGCCCCGGCCGAGGCGCGGACACGTGGCGGCAGCCCGGCCCACGTCGACCCGGCCCGGTTGCGGATCGCGATCGCGGGCACGCTCGTCTACGACGGGGCGGCCGGCGGCCCGCTCGAGTTCGACCCGGCTGCGGTCCGGGCGGCGATGGAGGCGCCCGAGACGCTCGTCCGGCTCGACCTCGGCCTCGGTGACGGCCGGGGCGAGGCGTTCGGCTGCGACCTCACCGAGACGTACGTCATCGAGAACTCGGAGTACACCACGTGAGCCCGCGGTTCGCCGCGGCCGGAGGCCGCCGATGAGCGAAGTTCTCGTCGTCAAGCTCGGCGGGACGACGATCGCCGAGCAGCGCCAGGTCCTCGACGAGATCGCCGCGATCGCCCGTCACCGGCCGATCGTCCTCGTCCACGGCGGCGGCCGCCGGATCAGCGAATGGCTCGAGCGCCTCGGCGTTCCAAGCCGCTTCGAGAACGGGCTGCGGGTCACCGACGCGGCGTCGCTCGAGGTCGCGGCCGCCGTCCTGCGCGGCGTCGTCAACAGTGAGCTCGTGGCAGGCCTCCGTGACCTCGGGGTCGACGCGGTCGGCCTCTCGGGCGTCGACGGCGGCCTCCTGATCGCCGAGCGGATCCCCGGGATGGGCCTCGTCGCCCACGTCGTCGGGCTGCGGCGCGACCTCCTCGACGCCATCCTCGTGGGTGGCCAGGTCCCCGTCGTTGCACCGCTCGCGCGCGACGAGCAGGGCGTTGTGTGCAACGTGAACGCCGACGACGTGGCGGCCGGGATCGCCGCCGGCCTCGGCGCTCGCCAGCTCGTCCTCCTGACCGACGTCGACGGTGTCCACGGCCCCGACGGAACGCGCCTCGCCACGCTCACGGCCGGGGAGGCGGAGACCCTGATCGAGAGCGGCGTGATCGGGGGTGGGATGGTGCCGAAGATCCGGGCCGCCCTTGCCGCCCTCACCTGGGAGGGCGCCGAGGCCGTGATCGCCGACGCGGGCGCCCCGCGCGCCCTCGAACGTGCCCTCAACGACCCGACGTTCGGGACGCGGATCACCGCCGGTCGGACCGCGCACGCGGGCGTGGCATGAGCGCGATCACGAAGTTCGAGCGCCAGCGGACGATCCGCGAGCTCGTCGCCCGCGGCTCGGTCGGCAGCCAGGAGGAGCTCGCCGAGGCGCTCCGGGCGCGCGGGTTCGCCGTCACCCAGGCGACCGTCAGCCGCGACATCACCGAGCTCGGGCTGGTCAAAGTCGCCCGGGGGGACCGGCACATCTACCTCGCCCCCGAGGACCTCGCCCCGCCGCCGTCGCCGGCCGCCGTGAGCGACGAGCGCCTGCGGCGGATCCTGGCCGACATCCCGGTCCGGATCGGCCGGAGCGGCCTCATCCTGCTCCTGATCAGCTCGCCGGGCAGCGCGAGCGCGCTCGGCCAGGCGATCGACGAGTCGTCGCTCGATGACCAGGAAGGGACGCTCGCCGGTGACAACACGCTCCTCGTCCTGTTCGCCGACGAGGCCCGCCTGGAGCGCTGGCTGGCCCGCTTCCGCGCCCTCCAGGGCCTGCCGGTCGAGGCGGCCGGTGTCTTCAGCCCAGGTTCCACCGCGTCCCGTCCGCTCTCTCGCCCCACGATGGAGGTTTCTCGATGAACAAGGTCGTCCTCGCCTACTCCGGGGGTCTCGACACCTCGGTCGCCGTCGCCTGGCTGCGCGAGCAGTACGGCGTCGAGGTCGTCACCCTCACCGTCGACGTCGGGGGCGGCTCGCTCCGCGAAGGCGTCGAACAGCGGGCGATGAGCGCGGGCGCCTCGAAAGCGTACGTCGTCGACGCCCGCGAGCGGTTCGTCACCGACTTCGTCTGGCCGCACCTCCAGGCGAGCGCGCTCTACCAGGGCGTCTACCCGCTCGCCACCGCCCTCGCCCGGCCGCTGATCGCCCAGCTCCTCGTCGAGGTCGCCCAGAAGGAGGGCGCCGACGCGGTCGCCCACGGCTCGACCGGCAAGGGCAACGACCAGGTCCGCTTCGACGTCGCCGTCCACGCCCTCGATCCCGCCCTCGAGGTGGTCGCTCCCCTGCGGGTCGGGATGGGCCTGTCGCGGGATCAGGAGATCGACTACGCGATCGCGCGGGGGATCGAGATCCCGATCACCAAGGCGTCCCCGTACTCGATCGACGTCAACCTCTGGGGCCGCTCGTGCGAAACGGGCGTCCTCGAGGACCCGTGGCTGACACCGCCCGCCGACGCCTACGAGTGGACGGTCGATCCGTCAGCGGCGCCGCCCGCGGTCGAGGTCGTGATCCTGTTCGAGGGCGGCGTCCCGGTCGGGCTCGACGGGGAACGGCTCGGCCCGGTCGAGCTCGTCGATCGGCTCCAGGCACTCGCCGGCGCCCACGGTGTCGGCCGGATCGACCACGTCGAGGACCGCCTGGTCGGAATCAAGAGCCGCGAGATCTACGAGGCGCCCGCGGCGACCGTCCTGCACAAGGCCCACCGGGCGCTGGAAGGCCTGACGCTCACGAAGGACACGCTGCGCTTCAACCGCCTCGTCGCCGACGAGCTGGCGCAGCTCACGTATGACGGGCTCTGGTTCAGCGCCCTCCATCGGGACCTGCGCGGCTATGCCGCCTCCTCGCAGCGCGTCGTCTCGGGCGAGGTCCGGATGCGCCTCGACCACGGCAATGCGATCGTGACCGGGCGACGCTCGCCGCTCTCGCTCTACGACAAGAACCTCGCCACGTACGACGAGGGCGACGCGTTCGATCACGCGAGCGCGGTCGGGTTCATCGAGATCTTCGGCCTGCCGCTCCGGGTCGAGGCCGCGCGCCACGGCGCAGTCGGCAAGCACCACGGTGCCGCCTGGACGTGGACCGAGCCGCTCCTCGCGTCCCTGCCGACGACGGTCGCCGAGCGCGAGGGGGCCGGTACGGCGGGCTGAGCGAAGGCGCTTCTCAGGGTCGAGGGCCGCCGGAACGGCACGCGATCGAGGTGCCCGAGAGCTACTACCGCGAACTCACCACGAAGGCGCCGGGTGAAAGCACGCCCGTCCCCAGGTCGAGCAGGTCGACCCTGAAGCTCCCGCCACCGGCGGCGAGGGCATCCCCAGGCATCAGCCCGTTGGGGATGAGTACGGCTGTCTCGTCCGTGGAGACGTCGGCCCAGAGGAGGGGAGGCGCAACGTTCCGCTCCCAGCGCCGCAACACACGTTGGGCCCCGGAACTCACGTCAACCGAGGCGAGGACCACAACAGCGTCCGCACCGGGATCGACATCCTGGTAGAGGACCGTGAGTTGACCCCCGTCGGAGGTCAGATAGCCGGGGCTCTGTGGGCGCTTCTCTTTCAGGATCCAGCGCTGCATCCCGGTCATGTCGTAGGCGTAGACACTGGTGTCATCAACGGTGATCATCGCTGAGTCGCTCAGCAGCCAGAGCCCGGACAAGGTATCGGTGAACGGCTGGCTCACCTCCCCGCTGGCCAGCTCGACAAGTTGGATGTTACAGCGACCGCTGGCGCAGACCGCTGAGCCGAGTGTCCGCCCGCTCGGACTCAGGACGAGCGGGCCCCGCCCGGCGCCCGGGCCTACCTGTAAGGCGAGCGTGATCGGGTCGGCCGAGCCGACCAAGTTGTCGGGCACCGGTCCCGGCGGAATGAGGGTCTGCACCTTCCCGTCGACAAGGGAGGCCGCGTAGACCCCGGGGACACCATCGGGGACACCGTTCGGGGCGAAGTAGACGCTGTCGCCCGCGAGCACGGCAGAGCTGATGAGGTCGGAGGACGGCAGTTCGAGGACCTTGGTTCCACCCTGGCGCAGATCGCGCACGATGAGCGTCGAGCCCTGGACCGAGCCGTCGGCCGCCTGCGGCCCGAAGACCACGGACGCGACCCGTCCGTCGGCGGCCGTGAGACCGTGCTCGCCGATCGGCAGCGTCAGGTGATAGCGGCCGTCGAGGGTGCCGGCCACGTTGCCGGTCTCGGAGAGGTTGCGGGTAACCCAGGTCTTGTCGACCGGCCCCGGCGGCAGGCTCGCCGGAACAGCCGCGAACGAACCGACCGACGGCGGAGCACTGGGAGGCACGGCCGACGGTGTGGCTGGAGCTGACGGAGCATTTGGTCCGGGCGTCAGCTGCTGCTCGCCAGCGTCACCGGGCAACCGCCCGCGCGCGATGAGCGCAACGCTCAGGATGGCCAGACCGGCGACCGCGATCCCCAACGCTCCGCGAGCAGCTGAGGTTGACCGACTCGTTGCCATCCTGCCCCTCTTTGATGCGAAGCCCGCGTTCTCACCCGGGTCAACGCTGTCGCGAGGTTAGCTCCTGCAGCGCGATCCCAACAGCGGCCACAACGCAGGGCACGTGGCCGCGATGACGACTGTGCCAGCTCAGCTCCCCGCCGCGACAACCCGCGACTCCTCCGCCCGGAGGCGGGCGTAACCGGGCTTGACGACCTCGTTGATCAGGCGGAGGCGTTCGTCGAACGGGGCGAACGCGCTCTTCAGCGCGTTGATCGTGAGCCACTCCATCTCGCCGAGGCCGATCCCGAACGCCTCGTCGAGCGCCTGAAACTCAGATGAGAGGGTCACGTTCGACATCAGCCGGTTGTCCGTGTTCACGGTGACCCGGAAGCGAAGGCGCCGGAGCAGATCGACCGGATAGTCGGCGATCGAGTCGACGAGGCCGGTGTGAACGTTCGAGGTCGGACACAGCTCGAGCGGGATCCGCCGGTCGCGGACGTACGCCGCCAGGCGCCCGAGGCGGGCTCTGCCGTCCGCGTCGACGCTGATGTCGTCCACGATCCGGACCCCGTGCCCCAGCCGCTCCGCGCCCAGGTCGAGTGCCTCGCGGATCGACGGCAGCCCGTATCCCTCCCCGGCGTGGAGGGTGAGGTGGAAGCTGGCGTGGGTGAGGAGCCGGAACGCGTCGGCGAACCGGCCCGGCGGATAGCCCGCCTCCGGGCCGGCGATGTCGAAGCCGACGACACCCTCGTCGCGGTGACGGAGGGCCAGCTCGGCAACCTCGAGTGCCCGGTTCTCCTGGCGCATCGCAACGGCGAGGAAGCGGACGACGATCGGCCGGCCGGCAGTGGCAGCCCGCTCCGAGCCGATCCGGAACCCGTCGAGGATCGCCTCGACGACCTCGTCGAGCGAGAGTCCGCCGGCAGTCGACAGCTCGGGCGCGTGGCGCACCTCCGCGTAGACGATCCCGTCCGCGGCCAGGTCCTCGACGCACTCGGCCGCGACCCGGGCGATCGCGTCCCGCTCCTGCATGACCCCCACCGTATGGGCGAACGTCTCGAGGTAGAGCTCAAGGCTCTTGCGGTCCGCGCCGCGACGGATCCAAGCTGCCAGGTCGTCCGGGTCCGTGGTCGGCAGACCGCGGTAGCCGACCTCGCGGGCGAGCTCGACGATCGTCGCCGGTCGGAGCCCACCGTCGAGGTGGTCGTGCAGGAGGATCTTGGGAGCGCGGCGGATCACCTCGAGCGGTAGCATCGAGTAGCCCTCCAGGGCGGTTGGCGCCGATGGTAGCGCGTGTCCGCTGCGACCGTGGGCCGGTCCACCGCACCCGACTCGCCAGAGGAAGACGATGAGAGGCCCTTCCGCTTTGCCGTCCGACTGGCACGCACATCCGACCGGTACGAACACGCACATCCGCCTGGTACGAATAGGTAGCCCTACGTACTTGACGGTCGCCGGGAGGCGGCTGACAGTGCACGTCGACCGGGCGGAGGCGGCCGTCGCCCAGGCGGGCATGTGCGCAACCGGTCCGGCGATACGGCCAGATCGCGCCCCAGGATGGAGGGACGGGGGATGCTGCGGATGCGAGCCCGGCAGAGGCCATTGGTTGTCCTGGTCGCCCTGATGACCGCGGCCCCACCGACGCCGGTTGCCGCAGGTGATTTCTCGAGCCCGCCCCCGTCGCCCGAGTCCACCTCGGCAGGCATCGCTGCCACTGGCCCTGAGACGCGAGCGATCGTCGTCCCGTACGGCGCGTCCGGCTACCGCTACCGCGTCTACGGCCCTGGAGCCGTACCACCCGACTGGGCGAGCCCCACGTTCGACGACTCCACGTTCGCGTCGGGTGCGGCGGCGTTCGGATCAGGCGGCAGCTGTCCGCTCCAATCGTCCGTTCAGACGAGCTGGCAGACGAACTCCGAGATCGTCGTCCGGCGAACGATCGCGCTGCCGGCCGGAGCGACGGACGTCAGGGTCGCGATCGTCGTCGACAACGACGCCGAGGTCCGCTGGAACGGCCAGGATGTCTCCGGCGGCGTCCGCTCCCACGAGTTCTGCCCGGCCCGCGGCGATTTCGTGTTCTCGGTCCCGGCGGCGGCGCTCGCGGCAACGAACACCCTCGCCGTCCGGGCGATTGACCGCGGCACGGAGAGCTTCCTCGACGTGGAGGTGACGGCCATGGTCCCTGCCGCGGCGAAGCCCGTCATCTTCGTCCACGGGATCAACGGCACTGCCGGAGCGGTGATGACGCCGGCTCTGTACGATCCGCTGGTTGCAGAGTTCGGTCCGGAGGTGGTCAGCCACTTCATCTACTACCAGGACCGCATCTACCGCCCGGACCCTACCAAGCCCGTCTGCCAAGACGTGGCGGATCCGATCATGCCGGCCGAGCCCAACGGTGGGATGCCGGCCAGCCTCGACTCGATCAGCCCGGACATCTGCGACAGCCAGAGTGACCTTGCCTTCAACGCAGTGATGCTCGCGGCGGACGTTCACCGTCGCTTCCTCGAGACGGGCCAGAAGGTCGTCCTCGTTGGCAACAGCATGGGTGCCGCGATCATCCGGGGGATGTTGAGCTACTCGTGGGAACGAGGCGACGGGATCGCCGTCAACGAGGTCGACAGCGTCTTCTTCCTCGAGGGCGCCCACGACGGCGCGGAGGCCCTCGTCCAGGCGAACAAGAACGGCGGGCGGGACCTCGACGCGAAGCTCGCCCGGGCGTTCATCACCGCTGTCGGCGGGATCGACTTCAACCGCCCCGCGCAGGAGGATCTGACGCCCAGGAGCGCCTGGTATCAGTGGGCGAACCTGGGTCCGGGCCGCCTCGCCGACCTGCCCTACTTCAACGCCTTCGGCAACATCAATGTCGTCCATGTCGTCTGCTTCCTCATCTGGTGCTTGCCGCCCCGGACGATCCTCGAATTGGGCGATGTCGCCCTCGCTCCAGGCACCGACGATCCGTTCGACACGCCCCCGAAGGGCGGGGCCCGCTTCCTCCACGGTGCCAAGGGGCCGCAGAACTGGCAGTGGTCGATGCCCTTCGATCTCGCCTGGAGTCCCGACTTCGACCCGTTCATGGCCGGCGTCGTCGCGGCCGCGTTGAGCGTGCCCCAGATGCACGCGAACTTCCTCGCCCGGATGTCCGAGATCCGGGTGCCCGACTGTCAGACCGGCGCCGACACGCCGGTCGACCAGGCCCTGCTGCGGGTCGTCCGCGGCCGTCTTACCGACGCGCCCTACGAGTGCCGGACGTGAAGAAGGTGACGTCGATGCTCACCCGGCGCCGACTCGGCGTCCTGGCCGCGCTTGCGGCCATCGTTGCGGCCGGCATCGCCGGCAGCTCGTTCCTGACCCGCCCGGGCACGGCGGCCGACGGGTCGGAGGGCTTTCTCGCGTTCGGTGACGAGGCGAACGGGACGACGTTCGCCGTCGGCCTCGACGCTGCCGGCGAGCGCCGAGGGTCGTTCCAGTTTGCGGTCGCGGGCGTCGGGCTCTTCTGGCCCGATACGCCGGCGAGCATCGAGACGAAGAGCGACAGCTCGGTCATCGTCCGCTACGACGGCCCCGGCCAGCTCGACCGGGCGGCCGCCCTCGA